>JAFSVP010000012.1 GCA_017444905.1 Bacteroidales bacterium | reverse complement strand
GAATGAGGGGGTTACTTTACAGCGGATTCTCCAATACTGGAGGATCATCACGGTTAGCGACTAATAGAAAAAGACAAGGCGCTCGTCGGGAGCAAAAACGGCGATTCCGTTCCCGGAGCAGCGGTGGAACGGGAGTTCGGGAGCAAAATGAACGGTTTTGTTCCCGGCCGCCCTGGCTTTGGACGCGACGCAGAAATATCCGCTCGAATCTCTGCGTCGCGGAAGCAAAACGCCGGATTTCGCAGCGAAACACTCTGCGACGCAGAAAAAACCGCCCGGATTTCTGCGTCGCGGAAGCAAGCGAATGGTGGGTGAGGGTTTGAGCCTCCGGGGGGCCGGAGCGGTGAGCCGAGGGGGAGGGAGGACGAAGTCCCATACGCAAAACAGCCCGCCAGATTTGGCGGGCTGCTTCAGTGTGTGGGACTTAGCAGATTCGAACTGCTGACCTCTTGCGTGTGAAGCAAGCGCTCTAAACCGACTGAGCTAAAGTCCCGTGTGAGTCCGGTTTTTCAGGACCGGACTGCAAAGATAGGTTTTTTTCCGGAAATACCAGCGGGTGGCGGGGATTTCTTTGGAAAAGTGGTTCTTTCTCACCTAGCGGCGCATGGCGATGGAAAGCATTCTGAAGTCTTTCACGTCAGCCAAGCACTGGATGGCGGAGGAAGGCTATCTGAAAAGCAGCGGGGCGAAGGTCTGGAGGTAGAGACGCCAGTTCTTCCACTCGTGGCCGCCCTCGGAGACGAAGAAGGTGTGCTGGAGGCCTTCCTCTGTGAGGATCCTGTCGAGGGTGAGGGCTCCTTCGTAGAGGAAGTCGGTCTTGCCGACACCTACCCAGTAGAGCTTGTAGCCGTCGTTCTTGAGGGCGCGCAGCTGGGCGCGGATCTCAGGGGTGTCCTGCGAACTGATGGACTGGGGGCAGATGTAGTCGAAGGTGGACGGGAAGAGCTGCGACGCGGCAAGGGTGTGGCCGCCGCCCATCGACAGACCGGAGATGGCACGGGATGCCGGCTTGGGGATGGCACGGAAGTGCTTCTCGATGAAGGGGACGATCTCGGTGACAAGGCTCTTGACATAGGCATTGGCGTAAGCCGGATCACGGAAATTGATGTTGGTGGTCTCGATGCCGAGGGTCTGGGCTGCCTGCTGGTTGGGATTGCCGTTGGGCATGACGACGATCATCGGAACGGCCTTGCCCTGCTCGATGAGGTTGTCCATGATCTGGGCGGCGCGGCCCATGGAAGACCATGCTTCCTCGTCTCCTCCGCCGCCGTGCAGGAGGTAGAGGACAGGGTACTTGACCCTCTTGTTCTTGGGGTTGTCGTAGCCGTAAGGGGTATAGACGATCATGCGGCGGTTGATGCCGAGGAGTGCGCTGTCATACCACATGGTGGTGAGGGTGCCACGGTGCTTGGCCTCGTTGTAGACCGAGGAGCGCTCGCCGGGGATGAAGACCATGTTGAGGTAGCGGGTGCCGTCGCGCTGGACCTTGAAGTTGACGGGGTCGTTGACCGCCACGCCGTCAACGATGAAATTGTAGGTGTAGATCTCGGGTTCGAGGGCGGGGATGGTGACTTCCCACACACCGCCGGCGCCCTTCTTCATGGCGACGGGGCCTTCGCCCTGGGCCATCCAGTTGCCGGTGAGGGAGACCATGGTGGCG
>JAFSVP010000140.1 GCA_017444905.1 Bacteroidales bacterium | reverse complement strand
CAGCAGAAAAAAAAGTTTTTTTTTTGAACATCGTTTTGTGGATAAAAACTTCGAAAAAAGTGACTCCGTTGCGGAAATAATCATTACTTTTGTATGTTAGTGTGTCAGTTGTCTTCCTGAATCAATGGTTTTATGAAGGTCAGCATAATAATGGGTTCATCCAGCGACTGGGGCGTCATGTCAGCGGCCTGCTCCGCTCTTGACGAATTGGGCATATCCTACGAAAAGAAGGTTATCAGCGCCCACCGCACCCCGGATTTCTTCCGTGATTACATTCACTCCGCAGCTGAAAGGGGCGTGTCGGTCATCATTGCCGGAGCGGGCGGAGCCGCCCATCTTCCCGGTATGGCGGCTGCAATGACAACACTTCCGGTGATAGGCGTCCCGATAAAGAGTCCCGCGCTGGGAGGGCTCGACTCGCTCCTCTCCATCGTTCAGATGCCCTCCGGGATTCCGGTAGCCACGATGGCGATAGACGGAGCCCGGAACGCGGCGCTTTACGCCGCTTCAATACTGGCCCTCCAGGATTCCGCGCTCTCACGGCGCCTCGCCGACCTTCGCGCCGCAATGGCCGAAAAAGTGTTGAAAACCGATATATAGCGTTCCACGATGCAGACATACCGTATTTTCGTCGAAAAGTATCCGGAGTTCCAGGTTGAGGCCCAGAGCCTTCGCAACGAACTGAACGAGAACCTTTCGCTGAATCTCCGTACTCTCAGGCTGATAAACGTTTACGACCTTGACGGCTTCACTCCGGAGCTGCTCGAGAAGTGCCGCTACACGGTTTTCGGCGAGACGGTTACCGACAGCGTTTCCGACTCCTGCCCGCTCGAAGGCCGCCGTCACCTTGCGGTGGAGTACATCCCCGGGCAGTTCGACCAGAGGGCCTCGTCGGCGCTCGACTGCGTGCATCTCATCGACCCCGACGCCGAAGTGAAGATACGCTCTTCGCGCCTTCTGATTTTCGACGACGAGCTTTCCGACGAAGGCCTTGCAGCCATAAGGCATTATTACATAAATGCCGTCGAGGCCCGCGAGAAAGACCTTGCCGTCACCGGCCCCGCCGGAGAAGCTGCGGTGCGCCCGATGCGTGTACCCGAAGGCTTCACGAGTATGGACGACTCCCTGGCGGAAGAGTTCTGCCGCGACTGGGGGCTTGCGATGAGCGGCGACGACCTCCGCGAGGTTCTGAAATATTTCCGCGCCGAAGGGCGCGAACCGAACGAGACGGAGCTTCGCATACTCGATACATATTGGAGCGACCACTGCCGTCACACTACCTTCAACACTCATCTTGGCTCAGTAAGTATAGAGGATTCTCCGGCTGCCGGGGTGCTGAAGGCGTCGCTTGCCGAAATAGAGGCAGTGCGCAAGGAGCTCGGCCGCAGCGGCAAGCCTTTGAGCCTTATGGAGATAGCGACTCTCGGTGCAAGGTGTCTTCGCTTCCGCGGGCTGCTTCCCGACCTCGAAGAGAGCGAGGAAAACAATGCTTGCAGCATATATGTAGACGTAGACGTGGACGGCGCGGAAGAGCGCTGGCTGCTCCAGTTCAAGAACGAAACTCATAACCATCCCACCGAGATAGAACCTTTCGGCGGTGCTTCGACCTGCCTCGGAGGCGCCATCCGCGACCCTCTTTCGGGGCGTGCTTACGTTTATCAGGCGATGCGCGTAACCGGTGCCGGCGACATAACCGCCCCCGTGTCGGCAGCCTTGAAGGGCAAGCTCCCGCAGTCGGTGATAAGCCGCAAGGCTGCCGCAGGATATTCTTCCTACGGCAACCAGATTGGCCTTGCAACCGCCCAGGTGCGTGAAATCTTCCACGATGGCTTCGTGGCCAAAAGGCTTGAAATCGGAGCGGTAGCCGGGGCGGTCAAGGCCTCGAACGTAAGGCGCGAGTCTCCATCGCCGGGCGACGTAATCCTCCTTCTCGGAGGCCGCACCGGCCGCGACGGCATAGGCGGGGCCACGGGCTCGTCAAAGGTGCATACCGATACTTCCCTCGAGGAATGCGGAAGCGAGGTGCAGAAAGGCAACGCCCCCGAGGAGCGCAAACTCCAGCGTCTTTTCCGCCGCCCCGACGCCGCCCGTATGATTAAGAAATCCAATGACTTCGGCGCAGGCGGAGTGAGCGTCGCCATAGGCGAGCTGGCCCCCGGCCTCGACATAAGGCTCGACGCCGTGCCGGTAAAATACGAGGGCTTGAACGCTACCGAGCTCGCCATCAGCGAGTCGCAGGAGCGAATGGCGGTAGTGGTGGAAGCCGCCGACCGCGAGGCCTTCACCCGCATAGCGCAGGAAGAGAACATAGAAGTAAGCTATGTGGCCGACGTTACCTCCACCGACCGTATGCGGATGTTCTGGAAGGGCGAGGTCGTGGCCGACCTCAGCCGTGCCTTCATCGACAGCGCCGGCGCCCCGCGCAGCCACGACGCAGTAATCAGGGCCGTGGAAGACCGCGACCCCTTCGCCCTGCATCCTGAAGGTGAGGACCTGAAGTCGAAGCTGTTCAGCCTGATGGGTTCGCGCAACGTGGCTTCCCAGCAGGGCCTTTCCGAGATGTTCGACTCCAGCATAGGCCGATCCACCGTGCTGCTGCCCTACGGCGGCCTTACCCAGTCCACCGAAGCGCAGGTGTCGGT
>JAFSVP010000139.1 GCA_017444905.1 Bacteroidales bacterium | reverse complement strand
GCGCCGGTTTCGATGCATGGGACCCTGGAATTGTCGCGGACGAAATCTATCAGCCGGCGCCCGCCCCTCGGAATCACGAGGTCAACATATCCTACTGCCTCCAGAAGGGCTTTCGCCGCTTCGTGGCTGGCCGGAAGAAGGCTTGCCGAAGCGGGGTCGAATCCGTTTTCTTCCAGAACCTGCCTTATGAGCGCTACGGCTGCCCGGTTGGAAGTATCGGCGTCGCGTCCGCCCTTGAGAATGCAGGCGTTGCCGCTCTTGAAGCAGAGCGAGAAGACGTCGAAGGTGACGTTGGGCCGGGCCTCATAGATGACTCCTATCACTCCGAACGGGACGCTGGTCTTGCGTAGCTTCAGGCCGTTGGGGAGCGTCCTTTCAAGCAGCGTGCGGTCGAGCGGGCAGGGGAGAGAGGCCACTTTCCGCATATCCGCCGCTATGCCGGAAAGCCTTTCGGCGGTAAGGAGGAGCCTGTCGTAGAGAGGATTGCCACGGTCCATCGCGGCGAGGTCGCGCCCGTTGGCCTCCAGAAGGGAGGCCGACTCTTTTTCAATACGGTCTGCAAGCTGAATGAGCAGGGCGTCGCGCTTGTCTGCGGCGGTCAGCTGCAGGGCGCGTGCGGCTCTTTTTGCCGAGATGAATATCTCTTCCATCTTATTTTGAATTGGAAACTGCGGGTGTGAATTCAGTGTGGAGCGTCGCCTCGGGGTCGGACAGGACGCAGGTGAGGATGCCGTCGCGGCGGCCGTTGGCAATGATTACCCTGATGCCGCAGGAGGCCAGGCTCATTGCTACGCCGCACTTCGACTTCATTCCGCCGCGACCGCGGGAGCTCTTGGTGGAACTTATGAAGCCCGCCACGTCTTCGCCGGGGGCGATTCTGCGTATGACTTCGGAACCGGGGCTGTCGGGGTCGCCGTTGAAAATGCCGTCAACGTTGGTGAGGATTATGAGCGTGCCGGCACCAACCATGCCGGCAACGAGCCCGGAAAGCTCGTCGTTGTCGGTGAACATCAGCTCGGTAATGCTTACGGTATCGTTCTCGTTGACGATGGGGAGTACGCCGCTGCCCAGCATCACCTCCATACAGCTCTTCTGATTGTCGTATTCCTGGCCGGCGTCGAAGTTCTTCTTCTGCGTAAGGACCTGCCCCACGCTTATGCCGTAATTCTGGAAAAGCCTGTAATACAGGTCCATGAGCTTGACCTGGCCTACGGAGGAGTAGAGCTGTCTCTGCTGTACGTCGGAGAGACTGGCGTCTTCGCGGATTAACGAACGCCCGCAGGCGACGGCGCCGCTGGTTACAAGCACGGGCTCGTATCCGTCTTTCCTGAGGGCGGCAATCTGGTCGACTATCGACGAAACCCTCGTCGTGTCGAGCGAACCGTCGGAACGGGTGAGCACGTTGCTGCCTACCTTTATAACTATTCGGCCCCTTCGAGGAGTCTTGATGACGGTGAGCCCCTTGACGACGGAGTTGCTGAAGCCGCCGTCCTCCATTGCCTTGAGGCCCCTGAGGGTGAGCCCTCCGGGCGTGGTTACGCGTTTGATTTCTGCTTCCGGCCCGCCGCCTTTTGCAGCTACCAGCGCTGCTGCGCCCCTTACAGTCTGGCACACTGCCTCCCCGACTCCTTCAGGGGCGAGCCCAAGCTCGGCGCCGCCTCTTTCCGATGCGCTGATGTAACGCATCGCGTAGGCTATGCCGCAGGAGGCCAGGGAAGTGCCTGCAAGCATCTGCTCCGGCGGCACTACCACGCTCTTTCCGGCCTTGTCGAAGAGCCCTTTCAGCAAGGCGGTCTGCTCTTCAGAAGCCGTGACAGGGGAGATGTAGGTCATACTCTCGCCTATCTCAATGGCGGTGTTGGGGATTACATAAGCGATGGAAGGGACGCGGCCGTCTTTCGCGAGCCAGCTTCTCAGCTGATGCGGCGTTACTCCCGGAGCAATCGATACTATGAGCTGGCGGTCGAAATCCAGACAGTCGAGAGTCTCTTTCAGGACTCCTTCCATCTGCCAGGGCTTGACGGCGTAAAACACTATGTCGGAGCCTTTTACTGCCGAGCGGTTGTCTGTGCTGGTGCAGATGCCGGTTCCGCTGAACTTCCCGAGGCTCTCGGGGTGGCGGGCGGTGACTGTGATATCCGGGGCTGACACTGCCCCGCAGGCTGCCAGACCCAGGGCGGTGGAGCCACCCATATTGCCGGCGCCGATTACGGTAATCTTCATACTCATTCCAAACCAACGATTTCCCAAATTTATCCCTTTCCGTTCAAAAATCCAATAGCGGTTACATCTTTGTAAGGAAAAGCATATTCAGGCTATCAGGTGATTGGCTTGAAGTAATGCTTTAAGTAAATAGGCCTAAGATTAAATTCCACACAAGGAACCTTCCTGCTTTTCCAATAAGAAGAAGGATTGCGGTGGGGATAGGTTTAGTACGGTAGAAGCCAAGGGCTATAACAAATACGTCGCCTATGAACGGGACCCAGGCAAGAAGGGCCAGCCAGACTCCGTAACGGTCAATTTTGGCCTTTTGCCTGTCGAGCGTCTCCCTTTTTACCCGGAACCATTTCTCTATCCACTCCCATCTTCCGAGCCAGCCCATTCCGTAGGTAATGAGCGAGCCCAGCCAGTTGCCCGCGGTGCCCACTAGAAAGCAGGCGAGGGGCCTTCCCGTGGTGGCAAGGGTGGCGATATACAGGGCGTCGGAACTGAACGGGACTACCGTCGCGGCAAGCAGGTTGCCGAGAAAAAGTCCGAGGAGTCCGAGGCTTTTCAGGGTGTCTGTCATAATGGCTTGCGGCCTTGATTTTTGCTTTGAACCGGGCTTTCCGCCCGCTTCCGGATGGCAAAGTTCGTAAAAATATGCGAAAAACGAACTTTTTTCGCGCTTTAATAATAACTATCATAAAATAAATAAATAAAACTAAAGTGTTTAATCTTATAACAAAAATGTTAAGGTCGTAATTTGCTCAAAAATGAAGGAAAATGCTTTTTATTAAATAGGTATTCTCATATAAAATCACTATATTTGAAGATATGGAAAAAAGCATAATTTCAGTTTCAGTGATGTGCTCCGATCTTATGAATTTCGGAGCCGATATCGACACCCTCGAGAAGTACGGAGTGGACTGGCTTCACGTGGATGTGATGGACGCTCACTTCGTCCCCAATCTTACCTTCGGTCCCGACTTTATCAAGGCGATGCACGCCCATACCAGGATGCCTCTCGACATCCATCTGATGGTTACGGATCCCGAGCTTATCATGGAGAGGTTCGAGCTCCGCAGCGGCGATTGCCTCTCGGTACATGTCGAGCTTGACCGCAGCTTCGAAGAGCTCAGCGCCAGGGTTCGCGCCCAGGGTTGCCGTTTCGGCCTTGCCGTCAATCCTGAGACTCCCGTCGAGGCTCTTGCTCCCCATATCGGCCTGTTCGACACCGTCACCCTGATGCTTGTTCATCCCGGTTATGCGGGCGCAAAGATGGTCGAAGGCATTATGTCGAAGGTGGGCGAGACCCGCAAGTGGCTTGATTCCCACGGTCTTACGGATGTTATGATAAGTGTCGACGGAAGCGTCAGCGCCGAGCGCGCAGCCTCTATGGCGGCCGACGGAGCCTCGATTTTCGTCGGCGGAACCGCCGGAATCTACCGCAAGGGAATGAAACTCGAAGACACCATACCTGCATTCAGAAAAGCAATAACATTATGAACAAGATTGAAATGGCGCTCAAGCGCACTACCGACACCAAAGACCTCATAATCGGTGCCGGCGTAGTCACCCGTACTGCCGGGATGTTTAAAAAGCTCTTTCCTGGTAAAACGGCTGTAATCGTTGCTGATACAAATACTTGGGAGGTGGCAGGTAAAGCAGTGCTTCAGTCTCTTGAGGATGCTTGCGTGCCCCACGAGGAGTCCTTTATTTTCGACGATCCCGACCTTTACGCCGAATGGAAATTCGTCGAGCAGATCAAGGCACGCCTCGAACCCACCGACGTCATTGCCATCGCAGTCGGTTCCGGAGTAATCAACGACCTTACCAAATACACGTCGTATATCCTCGGGCGCAAGTATATGTGCGTAGGCACGGCCGCTTCGATGGACGGTTACACCGCATACGGCGCATCCATCACCAAAGACGGCAACAAGCAGACCTTCGACTGCCCGGCGCCCTACGGTTTCGTGATGGATCCCGTCATCGCCGCCGCCGCCCCCAAGGAGCTGGCTGCATCCGGCTATGCCGACCTCATCGCAAAGATTCCTGCAGCCGCAGACTGGATGCTGGCGGATACCGTCGGCGCCGAGGCGATAGACCAGTTTGGCTGGGACCTCGTGCAGGACGGCCTCAGGGAGTCGCTGAGCGCTCCCGCCGCGGTGCACGCTGGCGACGTTGAAATGACGGAGAAGCTCTCCGAGGGCCTGCTTATGAGCGGCTTCGCTATGCAGGCCATACAGAGCAGCCGTCCCGCGTCCGGCACCGAGCACCAGTTCTCGCACTGCTGGGATATGGAGAATCTTGCCTATCCCAACGGCAAGCACGTTTCTCACGGCTTCAAGGTGGGCATAGGCACACTCGCCAGCACTGCCTCGCTCGAGTTCCTCCTGGAACAGGACATCGAGCATCTCGACGTCGAGAAGTGCGTAGCCTCCTGGAAGAGCTGGGACGAAACCGAGGCTGAAATCCGCGAGGTGTTCGCCGGCAAGCCCGGTCATCTCGCCCGCGGCCTCAAGGAAACCAAGGGCAAATATGTCGACAAAGAAGGCCTCCGCAAGCAGCTCGAAGCCCTCAAGGCGGCCTGGCCCGAACTGAAGGAGCGCATACGCAAGCAAATCATACCTTTCGAAGAAGTTCACGAGGACCTCAGGCTGGTGGGCGCACCCTATGAGCCCGAGATGATTTGCGTCGACCGCGCCCGTATGCGCAAGACCTTCTCCTATATTCCTTATATGCGCAGCCGCTTCACCAACATCGACGTGGTGTACAGGCTCGGCCTTATGCCCGCTCTCACTGAAAGGCTCTTCGGCAAGGGCGGTATCTGGGAGGTCAAATAGAAATTCAGTTGATTATGCAGAATAAAACCTCCAAATCACTCAAGTACTGGCAGTGGCGGACCATATTCGTGACCATGATAGGTTACGCTATGTTCTACCTCGTGCGCAAGAATTTCTCGTTCTCGATGCCCGGCCTCGGCGCCGAATTCGGAATCACCAAGACGAGTCTCGGTCTTTTCCTCACTCTGCACGGAGTCATCTACGGTCTTTCCCGTTACGTGGTGGGCATCATAACCGACCGCAACAGCGCCCGCAAGGTGATGTCGCTGGGCCTTATGCTCTGCGCCATTGTGAACATACTCTTCGGCACCAGCGACGCCGTTGCAGGATGGATAGTGGCCCTTGCCGGCAAGGCGGGCGACTGGGCAGCGGTATCCGCCGTGCTCGTATATGTGATGGGCGTGCTGTGGATGGTGAACGGTTTCCTCCAGGGCATGGGCGTTCCTCCCTGCACCAAGACCATCACCCAGTGGGTAAAGCCCAACGAGCTTGCCACCAAGATGTCCATCTGGAATATGTCGCACTCCATCGGCGCCGGTCTTGCGATGGCGCTCTGCGGCTGGCTCGTGATGCCTCATCTCGGAGTGGATATGAGCCTTGACCCTGAAATGCTCGCCCGCATTTCCGCCAACCTCAATCTCAGTATGGAAGACCCTGCCAACATCGAGAAGATTACCTCCTTCGCGGCTCATTTCGGTGCCTGGCGCTGGTGCTTCCTCATCCCTGCCGGAGTCGCGATACTCGGTTCGTTCTTCCTCTTCTTCACGATGAAGGATTCTCCCTCCGACGTCGGTCTTCCCGAGGTCGTGGGCAAGAAGAAAGCCATCGTCACCACTCCCGAAGAGGCTGCCGAGCACAAGGCTTTCGTGAACAAGCACGTTTACGGCAATCGTATCATCTGGACCCTCGCGATAACCAACTTCTTCGTGTATGTGGTGCGCTTCGCCGCCCTCGACTGGGGCCCCACCCTCCTTACTGAATCCAAGGGACTCTCGATGGCCAACGCCACCACCCTCTGCGTGGTGTTCGAGCTTATCGGCGGCAACCTCGGAATGATTTTCTGGGGCTGGGCCACCGACCATATCTTCAAGAGCAAGGCCCATCACACCTGCGTCGTGTGCATGGTGGGCGTGGCCATCTGCATCGCTTCGTTCTGGGCTCTTCCCGTTACCGCATCCTGGGCCGTGATGATGATTCCCTTCACGATGCTGGGCTTCTGCATCTACGGTCCGCAGGCTCTCCTCGGAATCTGCGCCGCACAGCACGCCACCAACCGTGCCTCCGCCACAGCCAACGGTATTCTCGGCATCTTCGGATACCTCAGCACCATCGTTTCCGGCGTCGGCTTCGGTTTCGTGGCTCAGCACTACGGCTGGAATGCAGCTTATGTTACCATTTTCGTATGTTCCATAATCGCCCTGGTAACCCTCTTTACCATCTGGGGCGCAAAAGCAACCGGTTATGAAGAAGATATTTAGCCTTATTGCAGGCCTTGCCGCCTGTGCGGCTCTTTTTGCTGCCAAACCCCTGCCTCCCGAGGTCAAGGGTCACGTCACCACAACTTCCGGCAAGCCTCTTGCGGGAGTGGTCGTGTCCGACGGCTTTACCGTCGTAACCACAGACGCCGACGGCTATTACTGCTTCCCCCGCATACCCGAGGCGTACTACGTGTTCGTGAGCATACCCTCCGATATGCAGGTCCCGCTCCGTCAGGGCAATCCCTGCTTCTTCAAGAAGCTGGAAGACAGGCCGGCGTACGACTTCTGCTTCGAACCCCTGCGCAAGGGGCCTGAGAAGGAGTTCAACCTCTTCCTCGTGGCCGATCCGCAGTGCCAGTGGGTGTGGCACGTCAACCGTCTTCGCCATGAGGCGATTCCCGATATGAAGGCTTACGCACGCAAGTGCAAGGGCCCTTCGTACGCAATGACGCTCGGCGACATAGCCTATAGCGAGGGGCACCGCAACACCAACTACCTTCTCCCCGTCATACGTGAGGAGTTCGATGCCTCCAAGACCGGAATGCCCGTGTTCCAGACCATAGGCAACCACGACTTCGAGTATCCGCTTACCGCGGTCGAACCCGGCAGTCCCACAATCTCGATGAGGCGCAACCGCAATTTCGAGGATGTATTCGGCCCTGCCAACTATTCCTTCAACAGGGGAGACGTTCACATCGTTTCGATGCTCAACGTATGCTTCGAGACCTTCGGCGCTCCCGGCAAATATCACGGTGACTTCTCCGACGCCCAGGTTTCCTGGCTTGAGCAGGACCTTGCCGCGGTGCCCGCCGACAAGCTGGTTATACTCTGCGTGCACATCCCCTTCGAAGGCATCTACAAGAAGTTCGCGAATGTCGGCAAGGTGATGGATATGCTGGCCGCCCGCAGCCATTCTTACATAGTGAGCGGCCATACCCATACCATCAATCACCTTCATTATCCCACCGGAGTGAGCGAATTCGTGGCCGGTGCCATGTCGGGCTGCTGGTGGTGGAGCAAGAACTGCGCTGACGGAGCCCCCAACGGCTACGCCGTCTGGAAAATCAAAGGCAATGAAATCGTCTCCGACATTTACAAGGGGCAGAATTTCAAGGATGATTTCCAGATGAGGATGTATCGCGGCGACGCCAAGTTCGGAGGCGAGTTCGAGCAGTTCAAGCTCGCGCACGGTGCCGGTTCCATTCTTGTCAACGTGTGGAACTGGGACGAGGGCTGGCGCTCCGAAGTATATGAGAACGGCAAGCTTGCCGGCTCTCTCGAGGCTCTTCCCGTCTCCGGAGAGTTCGAGGCTCCGTTCAACGGCAGCAAGGACTGGTGGGCCATCGGGTACAACGTGGGCGTAGTGGGCCGCGGGCACGCTCCCGGCAGCACGCGCAACAACTATTGCTCGAAGAACTATCATATGTTCAAGTACACCCTCAAAGACCCTTCCGCCAAGGTGAAGGTGGTGGTGTACGACAAGTCGGGCCGCAAGTTCAGCTGCAGCAAGTTTACTACGGCTGACGATTATGCGACCCTTGCCGCCCGCCCGCAGTATGACCTGCTTCCCGGCTGGGAATAGGAATAGTAGTGTAACCTTATATATATTATGAAAAAACGTTTTCTATTTGCACTGGCGCTGCTCGTGCTTGTATTGTCCGGATGCCAGAAATCCGGGCCTGACGCTCCTTCCAAGAATTATTTCACTCTGTGGAATTCCTGTGAGGCCCTGAACGCCCTCACGGAATATGTCGAGGACGTTACCAATCCCAAGTCTTCCAACTTCATAAAGGCGGAAGACAGGATAGCGACCTTCGATATGGACGGAACCTTCATTGGGGAGCTTTATCCTACTTATTTCGAGTACAATCTGCTCGAATACCGCGCTCTCGACGATCCCGACTACAAGGACATCGCTCCCGAAGACGTGCGCGAGGCCGCCCTTGAAATCAGGAGTTTCGTAAGGGACGGCGTCCCCCTTCCCGACCACTTCGATATGAAGCACGCCTATGCTGCGGCCAAGGCCTATGCCGGTATGACGCTCTCGGAATTCGACAAGTACGTAAAAGCCTATGCCAAGAAACAGGCCAACGGTTTTAAGGGGATGACTTACGGCGAAAGCTTCTACAAGCCTATGCTGGAAGTGTTCAAATATCTGGAAGACAACGTCTTTACCTATTATGTCGTGTCCGGTTCCGACAGGTTTATCTGCCGCGCTCTGGTGGAGTCTCTAGGTATTGCGCCCAACCGTGTCATAGGTATGGACGTGAAGCTGAAATCCAATAAGCAGGGCCTGGAACCCGGTGTCAACTATACGATGGGCCAGGAAGAGTACCTCGAGAGGACTGACGAGCTGATAATCAAGAACCTCAAGACCAACAAGGTTCTTCAGATAGCCCAGGAAATCGGCAAGGTGCCCGTGCTCTCGTTCGGCAACAGCGGCGGAGACTGCGCCATGCACAACTACTGCCTGAGCAACGGTCTGCGCTCGGCTGCGTTCATGCTGATTGCCGACGACGAAGCCCGCGACCACGCCAAGCGCGCGAAAGCCCTCGACCTCGCGACCCGGTGGCGCGAAGCCGGCTATTACGTTATCTCGATGAGGGACGACTCCAAGACCATCTACGGCGGGGCCGTCCAGAAGGTGGATTTCGTCTTCCCGACCCTGTAGCCTATATCAGATTGATTCCGGCCTTGCGGCAGGCTTCGCGCTGCTCGGGAGGCCAGATACTCGCCTGAATCTCGCCTATGTGCGCCTTCTGCAGGAAGAGCATACATAGGCGGGATTGTCCTATACCCCCTCCTATGCTTAAGGGTAGCCTTCCGTCCAGCAGAAGCCGGTGGAAGCGAAGCGACTCGCGCTCAGTCTTGCCGCAGATTTCGAGCTGGCGGTGCATCGAATCGGGGTTGACCCTGATGCCCATCGAAGAGAGCTCGAAGGCCCTGCCAAGCACGGGATTCCACACGAGAAGGTCGCCGTTGAGACCGGTGAAACCCTCGTCGGGAGTGCTCCAGTCGTCATAGTCGGGGGCGCGCAGGTCATGGGGCTTTCCGTCAGAGAGGGCTCCGCCTATACCTATAATGAATACGCTGCCGTAGCGCTTGCAGACTTCGTCCTCGCGCTCCTTGGGGCTCAGGCCGGGATACATCTGCAGGAGCTCTTCCGAGTGGAAGAACTTTACCCTGGGCTGCAGGAAGGGCCTCAGCTTGGGGTAGCAGGTGCAGACGAAGCGCTCGGTGTCGAGCAGGGCGTCGTATATCGAGCGGACGGTCTTGCGGAGGAAGTTGCAGTTGCGCTGGGCCGCAGTTATGCTGCGCTCCCAGTCCCACTGGTCGACGTAGAGCGAGTGCAGGTTGCCGAGGTCTTCGTCAGCCCGTATGGCGTTCATGTCGGTGTAAATGCCGTAGCCGGGGCGTATGCCGTATTCTGCAAGGCACATCCGCTTCCATTTTGCAAGCGAATGCACTACCTCGGCACGTTTGTCTCCAAGGTCCTTTACAGGGAAGGTGACTGCCCGCTCGACTCCGTTAAGGTCGTCGTTGATGCCTTCGCCGGAAAGGACGAAGAGGGGAGCGGTGACGCGCCTCAGCCTCAGGGCTTTTGAAAGCTCCTGCT
>JAFSVP010000138.1 GCA_017444905.1 Bacteroidales bacterium | reverse complement strand
TACTCCAAGGAGCTCCGCCAGACCATTCTCAGCGGCAACGGCGAGCAGCATATCAACATTGTCAAGTGGCGCATCAACAACGAGTTCGGTCTTGAGGTCGAGCTCTTCGCCCCGAAGGTCCCCTATCGCGAGACCATCACCAAGGTGGCGAGCGCCCAGTACCGTCACAAGAAGCAGTCGGGCGGCGCCGGACAGTTCGGCGAGGTCCATCTGCTCGTGTGTCCCGCCGAGGGCGAGCTGAACACCAAGTTCATGATCAACGGCAAGGAGACCCAGCTGAACGTCAAGAGTCAGGATATCACCGAGCTCGAATGGGGCGGCAAGCTCGAGTTCTACAACTGCGTCGTGGGCGGCGCCATCGACCTCGGCTTCATGCCCGCCATCCTCAAGGGTATCAAGGAGCGTATGGTGGAGGGCCCTCTCACCGGTTCGTATGCCCGCGACATCCGCGTGTTCGTGTACGACGGCAAGATGCACCCCGTCGATTCCAAGGAAATCGCCTTCATCATCGCCGGCCGCAACGCATTCCGTGAGGCTTTCCGCAATGCCGGTCCGAAGATTCTCGAGCCTATCTACAACGTCGAGGTCATGACCCCCAGCGAGTATCAGGGTTCGGTAATGTCCGACCTGCAGAACCGCCGCGGCATGCTCGGCGATATGGGCGCCGACAAGGGCTTCGCCATCCTCAAGGCACGCGTCCCCCTCGCAGAACTCTACCGTTACTCCACCACCCTCAGCTCGCTGACCGCCGGCTCCGCCACCTTCACCATGGAGTTTGCCGACTACCAGCCCGTACCGGGTGACGTCCAGAACAAGCTGCTTGCCGAATACGCAGCACAGGAGCAGGACGAGGACTAATATGTATCGTACTCATACTTGCGGCGAGCTCAGGCTCGCCGACAAAGGCAGCAAGGTCACTCTGGCCGGCTGGGTTCAGAAATCCCGCCGGCTCGGAGGTATGACCTTCATCGACCTGCGCGACCGCTACGGCATCACGCAGCTCGTCGTCGAGGCCGATTCTCCCGCCGCAGCCGCGGCGGAAGAGCTTGGCCGCGAATTCGTAATCCAGGCGGAGGGCGAGGTAATCGAGCGCGAAAGCCGCAACGCGAAAATCCCCACCGGAGACATTGAAATAAAGGTTTCGGCCATCAATATTCTCAACAGGTCGGTGACGCCTCCCTTCACAATCGAGGAGAACAGCGACGGCGGCGAAGACCTCCGCGCCCGCTACCGCTACCTCGACCTCAGGCGTCCGCCCCTCCAGAGGGCCCTTGCCCTGAGGCACAGGCTCGCCCACGAAATCCGCTCCTACCTCGATGCGCAGGGCTTTATGGAGATTGAGACTCCGTACCTCATCAAGTCCACCCCCGAGGGAGCCCGCGACTTCGTGGTGCCTTCGAGGATGAACCCCGGCACCTTCTATGCCCTGCCGCAGAGTCCGCAGACATTCAAGCAGCTGCTGATGGTGGCCGGTTACGACCGCTACTTCCAGATAGTTCGCTGCTTCCGCGACGAAGATCTGAGGGCCGACCGCCAGCCGGAGTTCACGCAGATTGACTGCGAGATGAGCTTCGTGGAGCAGGAGGACGTGCTCTCGACCTTCGAGGGGATGATGCGCAGCGTCTTCAAGGGGGCGCTCGGAGTGGATATTCCCAATCCCATTCCCCGTATGAGCTGGGCCGACGCCATGGACAGCTACGGCTCCGACAAGCCCGACATCCGCTTCGGAATGAAGTTCAACGACGTCACCGCCCAGGTGAAGGGCTTCGGCTTCCCGGTGTTCGACGCCGCCGAATACGTGGGCGCCATCGTGGTTCCCGGCTGCGCCGGATACACCCGCAAGCAGCTCGACGAGCTGACAGAGTGGGTAAAGCGTCCGCAGGTGGGCGCAAAGGGCCTTGTGTACGTGAAGTGCAACGAGGACGGAAGCATCAAGTCTTCCATTGACAAGTTCTATACTCCCGAACAGCTGAAGGCTCTGGCCGAAAGCTGCTCCGCAGCCTCCGGCGACCTTATCCTGATGCTCTGCGGCCCCCGCCGCAAGACTCAGACCCAGCTCGGCGTGCTCCGTATCGAGATGGGAGGCCGCCTCGGCCTCCGCGACCCCAAGGTGTTCGCACCCCTCTGGATTGTCGATTTCCCGCTTCTCGAGTGGAGCGAGGAGGACGGCCGCTTCTACGCGATGCACCATCCCTTCACTTCTCCGAAGCCCGAGCATCTCGACTGGTTCTACTCCGATAAAAAGGAAGACCTGGAGCGCGTGTGCGCCAACGCCTACGATTTCGTGCTCAACGGCAACGAGCTCGGCGGAGGCTCCATCCGTATCCACGATGCAGGTATGCAGAGCCGTATGTTCGAGGTCCTGGGCATCTCGGCGGAAGAGGCCGATTACAAGTTCGGCTTCATCATCAACGCCTTCAAGTTCGGCGCTCCGCCCCACGGAGGCCTCGCCTTCGGCTTTGACCGCCTCTGCGCGCTGTTCGGCGGGCAGGAGACCATACGCGACTACATCGCCTTCCCCAAGAACAATCAGGGCCGCGACGTCATGATTGACTCTCCTTCCAAGATTGACGACGCCCAGATGGAGGAACTCTTCCTCGCCTCTACGGTAAAGGAATAGTTTTCGCAAATACTATTATAAAAGGGTGGCCGAAGTGGTCACCCTTTATATTATTATAGTGCTTGCCGGTGAAGATACTCAGCGGTGATATTCCAGGAGGCCTTCGGTGGGGTCGGGCATATACTTGGCGACCTGTATGCCGGCCTCGGCGCAGAGCCTGCTGAAAATGGCGCTGCAGGCGCAGCCGAAGCTCCCGGTGACGCCCAGGGGGAGAGAAGCCGTGTCGTAGCGGCTCAGGACCCTATCGATGAAAGACTTGAAGTTGGAGTCCACGAGCTTTGCAACGTAAGGCTCCGAATCGTAGAAAGACAGGATGAACGGTGCCAGGCTTCCGAGCCAGGCAGAAGGTGCCGCCGAGCGGTAAACGTTCTGCACTATAGCCATATACGAAGCGTCGTAGCGGGCTTCGAACTCTTTGGCCGCACGCTCCGGCACAAGGCCTTTGAGATAGTCTGAAACGAAGAGTTTGCCGAGCACGGCGCCGCTCCCTTCGTCGCCGAGGATGAAGCCTCCCGAGCGGACTCTGGATTCCAGGGTGGAGCCGTCATAGTAGCAGCAGTTGGAACCTGTGCCCAGGATGGCCACGATGCCTTTCTCCCTGCCGAAAAGAGCCCTTGCAGCCGCCGTAAGGTCATCGTTGAATTCGACGGTTCCGACCTCCACGCTGTCGTGCAGATGCTTTTTAAGCTCCTTTTCCAGCTCTGAGGGAACGAGTCCGGCAGAATACAGGTAGAAGCCTTCGGCACGCTCCGCTCCAAGCTCGGAGAGCGCTCCGGAGAAGAGGCTCCGGATTTCGTCGGCGGGCATTGTGGAGAAATTGATACCCCTGAAGCGCTTGCTCAGGCGCACGGCCCCGTCGTCACCGATTACCGTCCACTGGCTCTTGGTGGCGCCGCTTTCTACAATTATCTTCATCCTTGTGTATCGGGAGCTTCTTATACTTCCGGAGCCGGGGCGAACTCGTGCAGGAAGCGCATGTCGTTCTCGAAATAGTGGCGGAGATCGTTCACCCTCCACTTGAGCATCGCAATGCGCTCAAGACCCATTCCGAAGGCGAAGCCGCTGTATTTCTTCGAGTCTATGCCGCTGGCTTCGAGCACGTTGGGGTCGACCATGCCGCAGCCGAGAATCTCCAGCCAGCCGGTGCCCTTGCAGATGTTGCAGCCCTTGCCGTGGCAGATGTTGCAGCTTACGTCAACCTCCGCCGAAGGCTCGGTGAAGGGGAAGTAGCTGGGCCTCATACGTATCTGGGTGTCGGCTCCGAACATCTCGCGGGCGAAGAGCAGGATGGCCTGCTTGAGGTCGGCGAAAGAGACGTTTTCATCTATGTAAAGACCTTCCACCTGATTGAAGATGCAGTGGGCCCTGGCGCTGATGGCCTCGTTGCGGAACACCCGCCCGGGGCAGATGACCCTGATGGGGACGTCCATCTTCTCCATCGTACGTACCTGTACGCTTGAAGTGTGGGTGCGCAGGAGCAGGGGGTTGAGGTGTCCGGCCGATACGAAGAAGGTGTCCTGCATATCGCGGGCAGGGTGGTTGGCCGGGAAGTTGAGGGCCTCGAACACGTGGTAGTCGTCTTCGATTTCCGGGCCTTCGGCAACGTCGTATCCGAACTTCCGGAAAATATCCACAATCTGCTGGCGCACAATGCTTACCGGGTGCCTTGAACCGAGCTCGAACGGGTCGCCGGGGAGGCTGAGGTCGCTCCTGGGGCCTTCGGCCTGCGAAGGGTCGGAGAGAAGCTCCTCGCGAAGGGCCTCTACGCGGGCCTGCGCCTTCTGCTTTAGCTCGTTGAGGACCTTGCCGAAGCGGGCCTTGTTTTCCTTGTCGAAGGTGCGGAACTCGTCGAAGAGGGCCGTAACCTCGCCCTTCTTGCCGAGGAAGCGCACGCGCGCCTCTTCCACTTCTTTCTGCGTCTTGCACTTCAGGGCTTCGAGTTCGCCCAGGATTTTTTCAATATCTTCCTGTATCATAATATCTTGTAGTCTATTTTTTTGAGGCTCGCTTGTCGCGCAGCTTCTTGTCGCGGGAGGCTCCCGATTTCAAGTATTTTTCCCATTGCCCGGGACGGAGCACCTTATTCATGGCCTGGTAGATGCGCTCGCTCCATTTGTCCTGCGTGGCGACGAAGAGGTCGCTGTTCTCGACCTTCGCCTTCTGCAGCTCGTTGAACTCGTCCTGCATGGCCTTGTAGTCGTGAGTAAGGATGGAATCGACGTAGAAAATCTGCCAGTCTTCGAGGTCGAGCTGACTTGTAAGCTTGTTCACCTGGCTTTCAATCGCTTCATAAAACTCCTTCTCGCGCTGCTGGGGAGTCTTTTCCTCCTGGGCGGCGAGGGTGGCGGAGCAGATTATGGCAAGAGCCGTTGCGAGCAATAAATTTTTCATAAATCGCACAAAGTTACGCAAAAATCAATAAATTTGTAAGAATGAGAAGATTTAGATACTGTTTTGCGCTCCTGTGCGCATTCTTAGTCCTTGCAGGCTTGCGTTCCGAGGCCTGTACCAACGTGATAATCACCCCCGGAGCCAGCGCCGACGGTTCTTCGATAATATCCTACGCCGCCGATTCGCACTGGCTGTACGGCGAGCTTTATTTCCACCCCGCAGGCAGGTGGAAGGCAGGTTCCAGGCTCCCAATCCGCGAGTGGGACACCAATCGTCCGCTCGGCTCCATAGCACAGGTCCCTCACACCTTCCAGACTGTGGGCAATATGAACGAGCATCAGCTCATAATAGGCGAGACCACCTGGGGAGGCCGCGAGGAGCAGGTCGATACCGCCGGCATAATGGATTACGGCTCACTTATTTACGTTACGCTCCAGCGTGCCCGCACGGCCCGTGAAGCCATACAGATTATAGTTGAACTTGCCAACGAGTACGGCTACCCTTCGGAGGGCGAGAGTTTCAGCATCGCCGACCCTTCCGAGGCCTGGGTGATGGATCTCGTAGGCAAGGGCTCCGACGAGAAGGGAATAGTGTGGGTTGCGAGGCGCATCCCCGACGGCTTTATCTGCGCTCACGCAAATCAGGCCCGCATAACCCGCTTCCCCTGGGACGACCCTGAGAACTGCCTCTACGCACCCGACGTGGCTTCCTATGCCCGCAGCAAGGGCTGGTACGATGGCCCCGATGCGGAATTCAGCTTTCGCGACGCCTACAATCCGCTGGATTTCGGCGGTGCCCGTGCCTGCGACGCCCGTGCCTGGTCGGCCTTCAACATCCTCTGCGACGGAGTTTTCAACTATATCGATGAGAACGGAGCGGAAGTCAGCCGCCCAGCCTCCGACTGGCTGCAGTACGCAATGGGCTACGACCTTGGCGGGGAGATGCCGCTTTTCGTCAGGCCCTCCCGCAAGATAGGCGTCAAGGATGTGGCTGACGTGATGCGCGACCATTACGAGGGCACGCCTATGGATATGACCGTCGACATAGGAGCCGGCGGCAATGCCTGTCCATACAGATGGCGTCCGATGAGTTTCGAGTGGGAAGGGAGCAAGTATTTGAACGAGCGCGCGATAGCTACGCAGCAGACAGGCTTCTGGTTCGTCGCCCAGGCCCGCGGCTATCTTCCCGACGTAATAGGAGCCCTGCTCTGGTTCGGCTGCGACGATGCCGCGACTTCCTATCTCACGCCGGTGTACGTGAGTATCAATAAAGTTCCGGACTGCCTTCGCGAGGGCAACGGCGACCTTCTCCACTACAGCGCAACCTCGCAGTTCTGGATTAATAACCGCATTGCCAATTCCTGCTACAGGATGTACAACCGTATGGCTCCGGTGGTGCGCTCCCGGATTGACGATTTCGAAAACCGTATGATAAACGAGCTTGTGCCCGCCACCGATGCGAGAATGCTCGCCCTGTGCAAGGGCGGCAAGGTCACGGAGTCGGCACGCCGCAGCATCAGCCGCCGGCTCACGCGCTTCAGCGTATCCACTGCGCAGGAGCAGTTCGGCAAATGGGTTGCGCTCGAGCAGATGCTCACCGTCAAGTTCATCGACGGCAACGAGAAGGCCCAGGGCCCCGAAGATGTGTTCCTGCACAGCGTGCATTCCGACGGTATTCCGGCAGGCATTGAGTGGCCCGGCTACACCGACCGCTGGAAAGAGGCCGTAGTGCGCGGAGCCGGTCACATTTTACAGCATAAATAAGAAGCTGTTTAAATTTAAACGACATTTAAGAAGTAAACATATGATACGCCGAGATTTCCTGAAATCCATCGGTGCCATTACCGCAGGAGCTGCGGTCGGGCTTCCCTCCATTGCCTCGGCAGCTGCCAAAGAGGGCCTCTCGGGCCTTCCCGGCTTTGATGAAGGCTCCCTCAACGAGCTTACCCTTCCCATACGCTCGCTTGCGCCCAAGGTCAGCCGCAAGGTTACGCTCATCGTCATCGGCGCGGGCAGCCGCGGCACCGTTTACTCCCGCTATGCCGCCCGTTATCCCGACGCCGCCACCGTAGTCGGCGTATCCGATATACTCGAGCACCGCTGCCGCAAGATGGCGGATGCCTTCGGAGTGAGCGAGGAGCATCGCTTCGGCGACTGGAGCGAGGTGTTCAAAGTGCCCAAGTTCGCAGACGCGGTGGTTATTTCTACTCCCGACGACGTGCACTTCGGCCCCTGTATGAAGGCCCTCGAGATGGGTTACGACGTCCTGCTTGAGAAACCCGTGGCCCAGACCGAGCGAGAGTGCAAGGCTATTCTGGCCCAGGCCCATAAATACAACAGGATAGTGGCGGTGTGCCACGTGCTCCGTTATGCGCCTTATTTCATCGCCCTGCGCGAAGTGGTTCGGAGCGGCGCCATCGGCAATCTCGTGAGCGTGCAGCACCTCGAACCCATACAGTACGCCCATATGGCTCACTCGTACGTGCGCGGCAACTGGCGCAGCTCCAGGCAGACTACGCCCATCCTCCTTGCCAAGTCCTGCCACGACCTCGACATCATCCGCTGGATAGTGGGTTCGCCCTGCAAGAGCATCGTAGCCGACGGCTCGCTGCATCTCTTCAAGGCGGAGAATGCTCCGGAGGGTGCTCCGATGAAGTGTACCGACGGCTGCCCGCACGAGAGCACCTGCCCCTATTCGGCCATCGATATCTACACCCGCCAGAAGAGGCACCTCAACGTGTTCGACCTCGACGGCAACCGCGACCCTGCGGTCATAATGCAGCGCCTGCTCACTCCTCCCTACGACAGTTACGCCCGCTGCGTATATCACTGCGACAACGACCAGCCCGACCATTACGTATCCGAGATGGTGTTCGAAGACGGCACCACCGCAGCCTTCTCGATGGAGGCTTTCACTCCGCACGGAGGCCGCCGCAGCCGCCTGATGGGCACTACCGGTTACATCGAGGGCGACGGCTCCCAGTTCACCCTCTGGGATTTCCGCACCCGCACCCCCAAGGTGTGGAACCGCAAGGTCGAGGATATCCCCGAGTACAAGGGCTCGGGCCACGGCGGAGGCGACTTCGCCCTTGCCCGCGACTTCGTCGAGGCTGTCGCCGCACAGGACCCCGGCCTTCTTTCCAGCACCATCGACGTATCCATAGAGAGCCACGTGATGGGCTTCGCAGCCGAGCGCAGCCGCAAGTCGGGCCGCAAGGAGAAAGTTTAGTTTTTCCGTTTAGCAAGCCTGCCCCCCACTTTGACGCAATGAAGAAGGTCCGCATAACGGCGCTTGCCAGAAGCGAGCACCCGGAGCTATCCGCGGAGTATGAAAACCCCGTCGAGCACGCCTGCGACGTGACTTTGGGGCAGGTCTGGGTATCTGATGGAGGCACAAGGCCCGAGGGCTTCTGCTCTTCGGCCTGGGAGTCGGTGCGCCCCTTTGCGGAGGCGCTCGCGCACGGCGAGGGCAACTTTTTCGACGGCTGGATGAAGAATCCTTTCAGCGCGATGATAAGCTGCAACGACGGCTTCCGCCCTGTCAGTTTCTACCTTGAAGCAATAAACGAAGATGAAAAGCTTCTAGAAGTCGAAGCCGAAGGCGAAGTAGGCTCCGAACTTCGTCTGGCTGCTCCAGGCCGCGCCGAGTTTGAGGGGGCCGGCGGCGGTTTTGCGCCCGAACTCCAGACCAAGCGACCAGTCGGTGTAATCGGCCTGTCCGAACAGGTCGCCGAACGATTTTTCAGCGTTTCGCAGGAGCCCGCTCCTTACGGAAATATTGTTCTTGTGGCCGAGCCTCACCCTTATGTCAAGCTGGGGGGTTGCCGTGAATCCGTAGAACCTGGCATAGCCTCTGGTGTGTCCGAAGTACGGAATCTGGTTTTCGAGGTAGCGCCCGGCGAGGTCTCCCCCCGCGCACACGCAGTGGGCAAGGGGGATGTCGAGCATTCCGGCGCTGGTGTATCCAAGCCAGAGGGCAGGGTGGAAGGTCACCGGACCGGTGGTGAAGGCCGCCTCTGCAGATGCGAGCCCCACGAAGTACATGGGGGCCTTCTCGTGGAATTTATCTCCGGTCTCTATGTCAAAGCTCTCGCGGACTCCGCTGAACATATAGCGGGCATTGGCTGAAACTCGGAAACCCCTGGTTGGGAAGTAGCCGTCGTTGAAGGTGTCGATGCGAAGTCGCGCGAAGGCTGAAAAGTATCTGACCTTCGGGTCCCATACATTGTAACGCTCGTCTTCTCCGATGTAAGTGCTTATAGGGTCGAGGTCGGCTGACAAGCCCATCCTCATATGGCCGAACACGAGGCTGGCGTCTTCGGCGTAGAGGTCGATGCGCGGCAGGATGTTGTTGCCTCCCATTCCGGAGTACGATTCCTGTATCATATTGGCATACAGCCCTATGCCTATCGATGGAATGTGCCTCAGGGGTTTGTAGCTGCCTTCCAGGTTGATGATGGAATGATTGCCCAGCTTGAATTCTCCCAGAAGGCGCAGTCCGCTGAGTTTGCGGGTGTTGAGGCCCAGCGAGACGCAGGCATACACCATTTCGTCGTTGTCGGCGTGTATGCCGGCGCTGAATTCGTGGGTCTGGCCCTTGCGGCAGTCGAAAACGAGGGTGTACGGCTCTTCGCTTCCGGTGAGGCGGTAGGTTACCGATTCGAAGGCGCGTGTGCCGTACAGGTAAGAAATCAGCGCTTCAATCTCTTCCCGCCCGTACAGCCCGCTTTTTTGGAGGTAGCGTGATTTGAGCAGGAAGTCGCTCTCTTTCCGGCTGAGGCCTTCGACTGCGATGGCGTCGATTTTCACTTTGGTGTGTCCCAGGTCGATTGCGTGCCTGCGGGCCGGAGCGGCGGGGCCGCAGGCGACTTTCTGCCGTATGGCTTCGAACTCGTCGTGGTGTGCCGCCGCCAGTTCGTAGCCCTGGCGGATAATGTCGGCTACGCTCTTGTCGTCGAACGAGAGCATATTGTATCCGGGGAGCTCGTGCTGGAGCAGGATGTCGGTGTGGGGCCGGTTCAGCTTGGCCGCGTCGGACGACATCATCGTTATGTTCTGCATCGCAAGGCTCGCTACGGAATTAAGCTCTTCGAACTTTCGCTCCACCGGCATCTCGGAGCCTATTACGATGTCGGCGCCCATCGCCCGGGCTATGTCAACCGGGAAGTTGTTGCGGGTGCCGCCGTCGGAAAGGACCATGTTTTCTATGCGTACAGGCCTGAAATAGAAAGGGATGGCCATGGTGGAGCGCATCGCGTCCACAAGCAAACCTCCCGTCCAGTTCTTTTCGCTCATCGAGTACATATCGGTGGCGACGCAGTAGAAGGGTATGGGCAGGCTGTCGAAGCTCAGGGAGTCCTGGTAGCCGACGGAAACGGAACTCAGGGTGTTGCGTATGTTGAACCCGAACAGGAAGCCGTCGGGCAGCCCGAGGCCTATCCTGGTGACGGTTTCGCCATACATGTCGGAGGAGCCGGTCTCAATGCCGTCGAGGGCCTCGTCGAAGCGTTTTTCGCGGGCTAAAACTTTCTCTGCGTCGGATTTGCCGTAGTGGAAGGGGATATTCAGGGCGAAGCGCTCCTTGCTCCGGCGCCTGCCGTAGCTCTGGAAAGAGTCGGGCACCTTGTCGGACATCATCACCGTCCAGTCAATGGCGCGCACGAGCGAATCGAGGTACGAGGCTCCGTATCCCAGTGAATACAGGCCGCTTACGAGCCCGCCCATACTGGTTCCGCCGATGAGATCGACCGGTATGCCCATCTCTTCAAGGTATCGCAGCATTCCGATGTGCGCCATTCCGCGGGCCCCGCCTCCGCCGAGTACCACCGCCACCGTGGGCCTGTGCTGACGTATGGAATCCATCCTCGCGCGAACCCTGGCTATGGCCAGCGAATCGGCCTCTGGATCGACGCTCGGCATCACCAGCCCGTTGGCGTTCTGCGCCGCCACCCCCGCGCACAAGCACAGGAAACATATAATTATAGATAGTCTTTTCATATGGAAATAAGGCGTTTTGTCTATAATAGTGAACATTGGATTAATCCTTCAGGCTGCCGATAGGGACTACGAGGACACCGTCTTCGGAGCGTTTATACGCATAATCGCCTATTCCCGTGAGTACCATCAGGAAGGATGGGCGTTTCATTTTTGTGGTGTCGATTTTTCCGGCCAGAGTCTTGAGACTGGAGGCTCCGCCGTTTATAAGTTCGGCGCCTCCAAGTTTGATTTCAATCAGGCCGTATGAACCGTTCCTGAGATGGACGACGGCATCGCACTCCAGGCCGTTCTTGTCGCGGTAATGATAAACCTTGCCGTCGAGAGCGTCGGCATATACGCGCAAATCCCTGATTGCAAGAGTCTCGAACAGCAACCCGAAAGTCTTCATATCGTTAATCAGGTCTCTGGGGCCAAGTCCCAGCGAGGCGGCAGCGATGGAAGGGTCGGTAAAATATCTCGTATCTGAAGTTCTGATAGCCGTCTTGCTTCTCAGATTGGGATTCCAGGCGACGGCATCCTCAATGACGAAGATTTTCTTCAGGGCTTTGATGTAATCATACACGGTGGTGTCTGACATTTGCGCGTGACCATTGCCCTTGATATCCTCAAGAATGGTTCCTACGCTTGCCTGGCTACCCTGGTTCCGTGCGTATGAACGCATAATTCGTTTAGTGAGTTCTTCGTCCCGGTCAATGTCATCAACACGCTTGATATCAGAACTGACAACAGAATCATAGTAGTTTGTCGCCTGTGCAAGAGCAGCTTTCCCTCTTTTTTTGAGAACAGCTTTGGGCCAACCGCCACGGCAGGTAAGATAAGCCAGATCGTCCAGATTGACCAGGCTTCGGCCATCTATGTCGTCAGCATTTTCAAAAAGTTTTCCAAGACTTACCTCGCCGGTGGATTCCTCCGACTCCCATAATGACATCGTGCGCAACTTGAGGCGGGAGATTCGTCCGGCACCGGTGTGGTGAATATGCTCCTCTTCAATGATATTGCCTTTTTCATCTTTTCCGGGGGAGGGAGGGACGGCGGAGCCGGTGAGCATAAACTGACCGTCGTCTTCGCGGTTGTCCACTTCATTCCTTACGGCATCCCAGAACTTGGGGGCAATCTGCCATTCATCAATCAAGCGTGGGGTCGCTCCTTCAAGTAGCCTTGATATGTTTGTCCGGGCCAGGGCAAGATTCTGGCTCAAAGTGTCCGGATTCGCCATTGAAAGCACGCTTTTGGCCTGCTGTTTTGCCAGAGTCGTCTTTCCGCAATACTTTGGCCCTTCGATAAGAACCGCGCCCGACGACTCCAGTTTATCTATAAGTATCCGGTCTGCAATGCGTTTTTTATACTCCTTCATTTTGAATGATTTTTACGCATGCAAAATTAAGTCAAATTTTACTGAAAATCAATAATTTCAATATTTTTTGACGCGACAGTTGGCCGATTTTTGGCGCGACAGTTGGCCGATTTTTGACGCGACAGTTGGCTGCGTGACAATAGCGGCAAGTGGCCCTCAGACCCGCTTCCCGACGTCCGGGAAATACGGTATTCTCTTTGGCGTCGTGAAGAAAGTTGAGGGCGCTTCAATTGATGGCTACTCCTTTGATTATAACGGCAACCCTTGCATTATTGTCACAACTCGCTTTGACCGCATAGACAGTCTTGCATTTGCGGTAATGCACGAGCTTGCGCATATCAAGAATCACGACAGTGTGGACAGGCGCGTCAATCTTGAAGATTATGATCACGAGAGCCCTGAAGAAAAGGCGGCCAATGCTTTTGCGGCCAATGCTTTGATTCCGGATTCCGTTTGGAAGAAGATACCACGGGTGCAATTATATCCGAAGCAAATCCAGCGGATATATACTGAGTGGGCAGAAAACAACGGGTATAACAAATGGATTGCATTAGGCAGAATCAGTCACGAAACCGGAATGTTTAAATTCAGGAGCGACCCTTCCCGCCGCATATCGTGACGTCAGGTTAATTGTTAACGAGACAGTTCCGGGTTTGAAATATTTTTTGTAGCTTTGTCTCGAACATACGAAAGCGTTTAGCTTTATTCTTTTGCGAGGAATCTGGACAATTCAGCGTAAGACAGGGAATAAGGTTTTCAAGGCGCTTGCACTGGCTATTCCCGGGCCACACCGGCCCCTGCAAATAGCAGAAAGTGCGGGTATCCTATAACCTCATCTTCCGTCTTACGGGCAGTCCAGAGCCTCTCGCAGGAATGAGACTAAGGAGGCCCACACTTTCTTTTTATTTATAAAGCTCTGTCCAGGGCCAGGCAGACGACAGGATGACGGTTACCTATGAAAGTGTTATTCAGGGTGTTATTGGTCGTGACAGCGGCTGCCCTTCCAAATGTCTGCAATGCGCAATGTTTTGACGACTATAGAAAACAGGCGGAAGAGGAATACAACTCCTATAAAAAGCAGGCAAACGATGACTATGAGTCTTTTCGCAAGCGTGCCAACGAGGAGTATTCCGATTTTATGCGTCAGTCCTGGGCATTCTTCAAGGGCGAACGTGCCATTCCAGTCCCTGAAGATGACGAATTGCCTCCCATAGTATGTCCCGACATCGATCTGGACGAACTTGAAGACAACGAGATTCCCTTTATAGATACAATTCCGTATGACTTTGACGACGAACCGCTGGCCCCAATCCCCATACCAACGCCGGTAAAGCCGGCTCCCCTGCCGGAACAGCCGTCAATGAAGGTATCCTTCTACGGAACAGATACTTTCGTACATTTTGATCCGCGTAAGCGCCAGTACCTTCGCAGCGCCCGGGAGCAGGCTGCGGCGGATATGTGGAAAGCTATGAACACCGATGACTTTGCGTCCCTTGTAGCCGACTGTATGGGGGTCAAACAAGAGCTTAACCTCTGTGACTGGGCGTACCAGTTATACCTTGACAGGGTTTGCGACGACATATATGGCAAAAGCAACGAAGCAGTAATGCTGAAAGCCTTCATTCTATGTCAGTCAGGGTACAAAATCCGGCTGGGCAGAGACGATGAAGAAATACTCCACCTCCTCGTTTCGATGTCGGACGATATCGTCGGTTATGCCTACTTCGATTTGGGAGACTCTCACTATTATCTTACTGACGGGAGCGAGGTAAAGTCGCTTTACATTTTCAACACGGCCTTTCCGGAAGAAAAGTCTATCCGAATGTCTCTTGGCAGACCTGTTACCCTGACATATAATCCGTCAGCCCGCATCGTCAGGCAGTCGGAAAATTATCCGTCAGCCCGCGTAGCGACGACCATCAACAAGAATCTTATGGCATTCTTTTCCGATTATCCGCAACCTGTCAAGCGGAATGTGGATTATTCTGTCTGGTCGTTTTATGCGAACACGCCTTTTTCAGACGAGGTCAGGAAAGAAATATACCCTGCGCTCAAATCAAGCATAGCGGGGAAAAGCCAGCCTGAAGCGGCTAATATACTAATCAATTTTGTACAGACCGCGTTTGAGTATAAGAAAGATAATGAACAATGGGGCTACGAGCGGCCGTTTTTCCCGGAAGAGACGCTGTATTACAAATACTCCGACTGTGAAGACCGGGCTATTCTTTTCACCCGTCTGGTCAGGGACCTGATGGGGCTGGATGCCGTGCTTTTGTATTACCCCGGACATCTGGCTTCGGCAGTAAAGTTTACTGAGCCAGTCAAGGGTGACTTCCTGAATATTCAAGGAGAGAAATACATCGTCTGTGACCCAACTTATATTCACGCTCCCATAGGCCTTACCATGCCCGATATGGATAATTCAAAAGCCGTCGTGGTTTTGCTTGATTAGTTATGCAATGAAAAAGACTCGAATAATCCTTTGGCTGCCAGTCTTGTTGTTGCTTGGCCGGTCCACTGTATTGTCGGCACAGGCGTCTTTCGACTTTGTGCCAGGCCGGGACAATCCTGAAGTTACTTTTGACGCCAGGTTGAACGGTGCCCGGATTTACAATAATGGAATCTACTGGGGTACATCTCCACTGAAACGCAAAACCGTCCCTGGCTCTTATGCTCTGAAGGTTGAACTAGACGGCTACAAGTCTGCCATTACCAAAGTTCAGGTGTTGCCGACCGCGCCAGAATGTACCTATGTGCTCAACACTCCGGTTGCGGACACCAAAGAGGTCGCAAACACCGGCAAGAACCGGCCCCAGGGCAAAAAGCTGGCTGATGGCACGGAGTATTCCGGAAGCACCACGAAAGCATCAGGGAACTTGGTGGGCCTGTCGAAAGAGTTAAAAAATTATTTTTCAGGCAAGACAATCAGAACCGGAACCATGCGAGAAGACGGAGTTGGGGTGGCCGTTTTTGGCAATAACGACTATGTAATATCCGGAACCTTACCCGGCTCAATGTCCGAATATCTGGCTAAAGTCAAACAGGACGGCTTGAAAATCAAGGATGTCCTGCTCACATCCAAATATAATAATGTTATTACGCAAAATGATGGATGGTCGGGAATTTATCCCCGCGGCTGCCATGAAAAAATGTTGGAAATGCGCGACAATGCTCGCCTTATTACGGTTGCATTCAATGATAATGGAGATTACATCATCCTTTCAGAGAAGGAATGGTACTCGTCTTCATCCAAGTACAATAAAATACTGGAGGAGGCTGTTTCTTTTTATGGCAAAGCCTTGCATGTTCATATAACCAACAAGGGAATCGTCGTAACCTGCGACAAAGGCGTTTACTACAACAATGTTCCCGAAATAGTAATTGAGAAGTTGGCGAATATGAATAACAGACCAGTGGCAGTTAAGTTCACTGATGCGGGATCGTGTCTGATGTATGATGCATCGGGGAAATATGAATACTTCTTATAGTCCGGGCCGATGATGAAAAAACTGATTATTACTAT
>JAFSVP010000137.1 GCA_017444905.1 Bacteroidales bacterium | reverse complement strand
TTTCAGGAATTATCATTTAGTAAAAGAACTTTCAGTAAAGACTCTTTTAGTAAATGAGCGTTTAGCAGGCGGGGATTATGGGAGGATGGCTTCGCAGCCGGCGAGGATGTCCTGGAAGGCCTGTTCGAAGTCGCCGGTGTACCAGGGGTCGGCCACGTCGCGGCCAATTCCGGTGTAAGACATAAGGAGATGAATCTTCTCGCCAGGGTCTTCGGGGATTATGCGGCGGATAAGGCGGAGGTTGGAGGCGTCCATACAGATGATGCGGTCGAAGCGCTCATAATCGGCGCGGGTAATCTGCCGGGTGCGCTTGAGGGCGTCGAACTGAACTCCGTGCTGCGACAGGCAACGCTTTGCTGGAGGATATATCGGATTGCCGATTTCTTCGGCCGAGGCCGCCGCCGACTCTATATAATACTGACTGTCAAGGCCTCTCGCCATCACGAGCGCCTTCATCACGAACTCAGCCATAGGGCTGCGGCATATATTGCCGTGACAGACGAACAGGATTCTCATAAAACTTGGAAGCTGTTTATAATTTATTAACGATAAGATTGATGGAGATAAAATTTAATCAGCTTCTTAGAACGGATAGCCTATGCCGAAGTTGAGACGCAGGGCGTCGAGGACGGTGGGCATATTGTAATAGGTGGTGATGGGCCGGCTGTAATCCGGATTGAGTTCCTTGTCGTACTTGTAGGTCTGGTAAGGGGCGTGAATCCCGAAGCCGAGGTCAAGCCGTATAACAAGGCCGTCAAGGTCGAGGCGGATTCCGGCGCCGGTGCCGAGGGCTATCTGATTCGCAAAATAAGGGTTGTTGATTATGCCGTCATAAAGCCTCTCCGTAAGACCCATGAACTTTGCGAGAATCTCATAATCTTCCTCGCTCATGAGGTCGCAGGTATTGCGCCAGTTCCACACGTTGCCGGCATCCACGAAAACGGCGCCGTTGATTTTCCAAACCAGCGGGAAGCGCAGCTCCAGATTGGCCTCCAGCTTGACCTCGCCGGTATGGAAGTAGTTCTGGTTGAACTTGGTGCTGTGGAAGTTGCCCGGGCCGTAGGAATAAGGCTCCGCCGAACGCAGGCTGTTGGTGCCTCCGGCATAGAAAATTTCGGAAAGCGGGGCTTCGGAGGAGTTTCCGAGGGGCAGGTTCGCACCGGCGGAAAGGCGCGTGGCGATGCACACCCTGTCGGTCAGGTTAAACTTGTTGCACAGCTCGGTAGTAAGCTTCACGAACTCGTTGAAAGGCATATTGCCTATGGGCTTGTCAAGCTCGTTCCACTTGCGCCCGAAAGCGCAGTAAAGGGCATTAGTCAGATTGCCGGCCTCCTTGATTTCGAAATCGAACAGAGTATTGACCGTGCGGCGGGAGCGGTAATCGTTATAGGTCAGGGCATAGCCGACGGCGGGGATAAGCTCGTTGCCGGCCATAATTTTAAGAATCTCAGGATTATCCACGACGGTAGGCATCACCTCTTCCGACACCCTGGTCCTGGCCACGGAGAAATAAAGCGGCGTGACCGTGTGCGTGACGTAACCCCCTGGCCGGATGAAGTAGGAGAACGCCCCCGAGAGCTTGTGCACGCCGTAACCGCCGGCCACGTTCTCATATTTGTATCCCAGCCGGTAGCGGGTATCGCCGTCGGGATGATTGTCACCGGGCCAGTGCAGGTAAGGGAATACCAGCGCCGCGTCCAGGCCGAACTTGTAAGTATCCGTCTTCCCGGGGTCGCCGGGCTGCCGGTCGCGAAGCGACCAGTAGTACGCCCCGTGGCCCTTGACGGAGAAAGTCTCGCCCCGGCCCATCAGGTTGCGGATAGAATGGGTGAGGGTCAGGTTGGGGCCTATACTTTTGTTGGAACGGTAGGCGATGTCGGCATCGGCGGTGAACTTGTGCGTATGCATGCCGCTCTCCCACTGCTTCGTGGCCACCACTCCAAGGCCGGACTTGACCAGCTCCCCTTCAAAGACATTGTCGTAATCGCGCTGCGAGAAAAGGCGCAGCGACACGTCTCCGGACTTGCTGAGCTTATAGTCGGCAGACACGTGGTTCAGCAGGCCGTTGGCCTTGTTAACCTCCGGATTGTCAGATATTACGGAGCCCAGGGTGAGCCGCAGCCTGTCTTTGAACAGCGATTTGCTGATGGCTATGTTGGTGTCGTTGGTCCTGCCGGAGGCGTGTTCAGTCTGTCCGCTGCTGATATCCACGTCTATGACCTTCCCCATCTTGGAATTGGCCAGGGCGGCGTTGATGCGGCTGTTGAGTATGCTGGAAAATGCGTATCCGCTCCTCTGCGCTGCCACATTGCCTTCTCCCATATACATTCCGGTGGCAAGAAGCGCCGCCGCCACGCCCTCTTTCGTCTCCTGGTCCATCGCCGCCAGTTCGCGGGTAACCGCCTCGTCGTCAGGGGCTTCAAGGAAAAAGCCGATTGTGCCCAGGCCGAGCGAGTCAAGTTCTCCCTTCACGCGCACGCCCGTATTGAAAGTCACGCGGCGAGTTTCCTCGCCGGCCGATTCCACGTCGGCCTTGACCTGCTGTGAAGCAGAAAGGTCCAGCATCGTGCTTCCCAGAGGGCTGTTGAAGCTGACCTTGCTCCCCTTGTCAACCCGGAAGGGCATCATCGGATACATTTTTGGGGAATAGCGCACCAGGCCGTCGTCGACGTCGAGCCTTCCTCCGAGCTTCAGAAGGCCGTCGGCCGTGCCGTACTTCACGTTGACCGTGCCGCTGGGCTTCACCTGCGCCAGGTTCTTCTTGTCTATGGGATAGGTAATGTCGGTGGAGGGCAGTACAGTGACGTCCACGTCGGCAAGGATAGCGTCCAGAGGGCCCGTAACGCTGCCGCTGATATCCGTGACAAGGGAGCCATAAACGGGTATGGGGCCGTCTTTCGGCAGCGTCGCGGGGGAGAAATTGTCTGCCGCGACGCCGACGTCCAGAAGCATGTCGTCAAGACTCAGGCCGCCCGTGAGGGCAAGGTAAGTACTGTCGGCGCCATAGATGCGCAAGCCACCGAGCTCCACTTTGTTATGCTGCATCACGACCGGCGTCTCCCCGATGCCGAGTTTAACGTCATAAGGCTTGTACGATACGCTCACGCCCCGGGGCAGGACTTCTGCTGAGAGGTCCATCCTGCCCGGCAGGCCGTCTGCGGCAGCCCTTGCCTGAATGAAGCCTGCAAGGTCTATATCATCCATCTGAAGTATGCCGTTCACGAGCTCCGTAGGGATATCGTCAAGGCGCACGTCGGCGCGGATGGCATTGTCATAGGCCCTGGAGGGCGAAATGCGGATGTCGGCAGTGCGGTCGCCGAGATCCATACCATTGAAACTGAGGCCGTTGAGGGCAAGGTGCCCGGTGCCGTCAAGACTCCGTCCGCTGCGCTGAAGGTCAAGCTTGAAAGCGGCGTCCGTAGCAAGCCCGTTCAGGCTCAGGATGCCGTCGGTAATCTTGGAACCGGCCCTGAGGGATGCAGCCGTCTTGCCTTCCGTCATATCCACCCGCATAGTCGCAGCAGAGGCGGGCAGGCGCAGGGCAGTGCTGTCCGCCGGATTGCCGACTGCCGGAACGGAGGCGTCCAGAGCCAGGCTGGTACGGGACGAATCGGAGCCCAGCGACAGATTAAGCTTGTTGATATCCAGCCCTTTACTCCTGATTATGGGATGAATGGGGCTGCCGCTGGCAAGTTTGAAATCGGCCTGCAACTCCGGAATAAGTCGCCTCAGGGTATCGAGTTTGGAAAGGTCCTGCAGCGAGGTGATGCTGTTTACAAAGCTTGAATCGCTGACCGCGTCGAGGAGTGGCTGCAGCCGGTCAAGCAGCGTGAGAGCGTGCATCGGGCTCTGCGCATCAAGGCTGAGCCCCGGAGCGGCGGCGTGGAGAGATGTGCTCTTGCCAGTGCTGAAGTCCAGGTTCAGGCAGTCCAGGTTCACATTTTCACCGGCCACGTGCGCAAGGAGGTCGTTTATCTGCGAGTGGTAGTCCACCCCCATCCGCCCGGGAGTGAGAAAGTCTGACACCGAGAACCTGTGCTCCGACCGGGCCTTCAGCTGCAGGCCGTCGCCAGTCATCGAGACCGGGAGAGACAGGACTCCGCCGGCCGTTCTGCCGTAGAGGGAGGCAGCGAGCTCCAGACCCGACACGTCAATGCCGTCATAGATGCAATTGTCCAGACTCAGGTCCACCCTGCTCCTGATATCGGGCAACTGAGGGTCGATTCCCTGGCCCTGCGCGTGGATATTGCCCGTAACCTCCACGTTATGAGCGCCTTCCAGGAAGGGGCTTGCGTCCACGTTCAGCACGTTCACGAGCAGGTCGTAGCTCTCGTCGTCAATATCGTAGAAGCCGCTGAGACCAGCCTTGCTGCCAAGATAATCCGCGCTTCCGGAGACATCCACCCGCATAGTCTCAAGGTCAAGCCTGGTATTTTCCAAATCCGCCTTTGCGCCGAACATTTCGCTGCCGGCCGACAGCCTGCCGGAAGTGATGAGGTTGGCGCCCAGGTCAACCCGGGCGTCGCCTTCTATCAACTCGAAAGGCAGGAACAGCGATTCCAGCGCAAGGGAAGAGCCCCCCATACTGATATGACGCACGTCGTAGAGATTGTTCCCCACATCGGCCAGCACGTTGACTGCAAGGGAATCGGCGCTGATGACAAGGCCCGGCGGATTGAGGGCGAAGCGCACGTTGCTGAGCTGCCCGTCGGGGACCAGGAAAGCCATGGGGGCGGAGGTGGTGTCAGCCTGCTCAGACTCCGGAGCTTGTTCACGCAGCGATATACCTATATCTGCACCGGCCAGCCTGAGGCCGTGCAGCGGGTACTCCCCATTTGCGATATTGAGCCCTGGGCTAGAGGCCTGCAGAGCGGCCACCGTGACGTCAATGCCTACGGCGGCAATCAAAGTATCCGAATGAACCGTTACCCTGTCAAGCTGCAACTGCTCCACCACAATCGGGCGGGCCATAAGGTCGGCATCCGGAATTCCCTGCATATAGCCCCTAAGCCGGAGGGTCTGCACGAAAAGCAGCGTATCCTGCCCGCGGCGGCCTATGAACAGGCTGTCAATATCCACGTCCAGCGGCAGGTCCCCCCTTCCCTTGAAGGCGTAGTAAAGATTCTTCAGCGAATGATGGAAAGGGGACAGATAGAGCCTGCCCAGGTCCACGTCCAGGTCAGTTCTCTCATTTACTTCAGTCAC
>JAFSVP010000136.1 GCA_017444905.1 Bacteroidales bacterium | reverse complement strand
GACGGAATACACGAGGTTGATGAACTCGCCGCAGAAGCTCTTGAGGTCGGTGGGGGCCACGGACACGCCTCCCAGCTCGCGCAGGCCGCTGATGAGGAAGGGGTACATCGTGATGGCAACGCAGTAGGGGAAGCCGGGTGTGCCGCTCTCGTCGTGCTTGTACAGTACGTGGCTTTCGAGGTCTTTGAGGTACTGGTCGGCAAGATGATGACCGTAGAGGGTCTTTATCTTGTCGCACATGATATAGCGGTTCTGCTTGATGTTGTTCTCCTTGTAGAGCTCGTTGCCCAGCGTCACGATGTTTTTGCGGGTGACGTTGGCGTTGGCGTCGAACTTGGAGCCGGTGGCCGCGTTGGTGGCGGCGATGTAGTCTTTTATGAAGTCGCGCTTCTTGCGGAGGTCGATGTCGGCGTCGAACTTCTCGATGTAGGCGTGCGCGACCTTCTTGTTGATCGACATAAGGGAGTCCTCCACCTGGCGGCGGATTTCGGAACTGCTGATGCCGTCGTAAATGTAGAGGTTGTTGATAATCGACACCACGATGGCGTCGTCGCAGTATTCCCTTGCTGTCTTGTATGCCTCGTGGATGCCCCGGGCAAGTTTGGCTTTATCGTACTCCTCCAGGGAGCCGTTGGTTTTTCGTACGTCCATTATATGCTGTGGTTTTATTTCCGTGGAACGGAATACAAAATTAGCCAATGAAAGGGATAAAAAAGCAACTGCGGCGAGAAGTTTTCAACAAAGAAATAAACAACGCGCCGCAGTTGCTTCAGAGCCGTTTTTTATGAATAAAACGCCGGGCCGGGACCCCGTGCGCTAGAGAGCGTCGAAGGCGAAGATATGAGCCTTTTCACCTCCCCAGCTTTCGGTTACGACCACCCGCACGGCGTCGGCCTGCACGGGCGGGAATGATACCTTATTGAGCCTCAGATAGTTCAGCGGGCACTCGTAAGCCACCGTCCAGGGCCCCTTCTTGAGCTTGTACTCGATGCGGTACGATTTGGCGAGGGGAGCGGGGGGCGACACCCTCTCGGTCGTTGCCTCCAGCTTGCGCATACGCTTCGAACGTACCTTGAATACGGAGTCGAAGACGAGCCGCGCTCCGCTCAGGGTGACTGGCTTCTTCCAGCTGTAGCAGATGCTCTCGTCGCCGGGCTCCACCCATACTCCGTTGTCGGCTCCGTCCCACTGGCGGTCGATGCCGTTTCGCAGCACCTCGCAATCTTCGGAAGTCCTGGCGGAGAGCGTCAGGGCTGAAGGCTTGCGCCAGCGGTAGGGGAGCATACAGTCGTCGTCTTCAAGCAGCTCCTGCACGAGGCCGATGTATTCGGAACGCACCCGGGCGGGGTCCACTCCCTTCTCGATTGCAACCGCCGCACCGGTACCGCAGGCCTGCCCCAGAAGGGCGGTGGTGGCCATTACTCGGGTGGCGGAGAGACCCATGTGGGTGGCGGAGATGTCGCGTCCTGCGAACATAAGGTTGGGGACGTTTACGGAGTAGAGGCAGTCGAAGGGTATGCCGAAATAGTCAGGGGTTGCGTATTCGGTGCTGATTCTGCCCTTTTTGTGGAAGGCCTCGGGGTCGTGGTCGTCAAGAGTCCAGCCTCCGTAGGCTACGACGTCTTCGAAACGGCCTCCCGAGAGGACGTCGTTCTGGGTGAGAATGTGGGGGCCGATGAAACGGGTGGACTCGCGCTTTGCGGGAAGCGACCCTATCCAGTCGAGCTCGTAGCCCTTGCAGCGGCCGTCGGGATTGTTCTTCATATATTCCCAGATGCCGTAGGCGATGCGCTTCAGCTCGTACTGGATATCGGGGGCGTCGAAGATGGTGTCGTAGAGACCTCCGAACTCAACCCACCAGAAGTTGTTGTCCTTGGGATGGTAGATGCGCTTGTAGTTGAATTTCACGTCGGGAATTGTGGACTTGGGCGTTTCGTAGTCGAAGTCGTCGTCGGTGAAGTGGTAGGCCCAGTCGGGGGCGATGAAGGGGTGGTCTTCATCGGTCTTGCGCAGCTGCAGGAGTATGGAATTGCCCATCGTGTGGGAGTCTCCGCCCTGCTGCATATAGCTCTCGCCGAACTCGTCGGGGAACTCGCGGCCGCGGCGGAACTTGGCTCCGGAGAGCCTGAGGATACCGTCGCCGGTGCAGTCGGCAAAGAGCTTCCCGCTCACCGTGTACCTGGTGTAAGCATTGATGTTCCAGCACTTTACGGCAGCAATCCTGTCGCCGTCCATAACTACGTCCTCGACGGAGGTGTTGAGCAGGAGCTTGATGCGGGGCTCGCTCACTACGGTGGAGTAAATCACGTCGTCCCAGACGGTGTAGCGCTGCAGGGGGTTGAAGTAGAAATTGCGAAGCTGCATCTCTTCCAGCAGGCCGGCCTCGCTGTACTGGTCTTTCAGAACGCCCACGATGCCCATCCTCATCTCGCTGGATGCGTTGCCTCCGAGCACGGGGCGGTCCTGAATGAGGATGACGGTGGCTCCGTGGCGGGCGGCAGACACGGCAGCGCACACTCCGGCGAGCCCTCCTCCGGCCACTACGAAGTCGGCCTCGAGGCTTACGTCGTTGATTATCTTAGAATTCTGCTCGGTGAGCATACCCTGGGAGCGAGCGGTCAGCGAGAGGGTGGCGGCAAGCGCTAGAACTGCGGTTTTGCGTAACAGGTTCATACTTTTAATATATGGTATTACGCAAATATAATGTATCTTTGTCGGAAAACAAACGGAATGTACACAAGCAGCAACGGACTTTACGTCGCACACGGACCGGAAGGCCCGATATCTATATGCGGTAAGATGGCCAACCGCCACGGACTCGTGGCCGGAGCCACCGGTACCGGCAAGACTGTCACCCTGCAGGTTCTTGCAGAAACTTTCAGCCAGGCGGGCGTGCCCTGCTTTATGGCCGATATGAAGGGCGACCTCAGCGGTATCAGCCAGGCTGGCCGCAAGAGCGGCTTCATCGAGAAAAGAATCGCCGAATTCGGTATGGCCGAACCGGTGTTCGCACCCTGCCCGGTGCGCTTTTACGACGTGTTCGGGCAGCAGGGGCACCCGATGCGCACCACCGTGTCGGATATGGGGCCGCAGCTGCTTAGTCGCCTGCTCGGGCTCAACGACGTGCAGTCGGGAGTGCTCGACGTGGTGTTCAGGGTGGCCGACGAGCGCCGTCTTCTGCTCATCGACATAAAAGACCTGCGCTCGATGCTGGGCTACGTGTCCGACCACTCCGAAGAATACCGCCTGCAGTACGGCAACGTGTCCGCCGCTTCGGTAGGAGCCATCCAGAGGGCGCTCACGGGGCTTGAGAACGAAGGTGCCGCAGGCTTCTTCGCCGAGCCCTCGTTCGATATCAACGACCTTTTCGCGGTTGAGAACGGCAGGGGAGTGATGAGCGTGCTTGCCGCAGACCGCCTGATGATGAATCCGAAGCTCTACTCGACCTTCCTCCTCTGGCTGCTGTCCGCCATCTACTCCACTCTCCCGGAGGTTGGCGACTGCGAGCTGCCGAAGTTCGTGTTCTTCTTCGACGAGGCCCACACCCTCTTCACCGACACTTCGCCCGCACTCGTCTCAAAGATAGAGCAGGTGGTGAGGCTTATCCGCAGCAAGGGCGTAGGCGTGTATTTCGTTACCCAGAACCCCGGCGACCTCCCCGACAGCATACTGGGCCAGCTGGGCAACCGCATACAGCACGCTCTCCGCGCCTATACTCCCAAAGACCAGAAGGCGGTGCGCAGCGCAGCCGAGACTTTCCGGCCCAACCCGGCGTTCAAGACCGCCGATGCCATAACGACGCTCGAAACCGGCGAGGCCCTGGTGAGCTTCCTTGATGAAAAAGGCGCCCCCGGAGTAGTGGAGCGTGCACGCATCCTCTTCCCGCTCAGCCAGATAGGCGCCATCACCGAAGGCCAGAGGCTGGACCTGCTGAAGGCATCTCCTATTTACGGCAAATACGACAAGATGATAGACCGCGAGTCGGCGTTCGAAGTCCTTCTGGAAGAAGCCCGCAAGGCTGAGGAAGAGGCCCGCCTGCAGGCTGAAAAAGAGGCTGCCGAGGCAGAAGAGCGCAAACGTGCTGAAGCAGAAGCCCGCAAGGCGGCGTCCGCAAGGCCTACAGCAAGCCTTACTTCTTCGAGAAGCTCTTCCTCAAAGGGAAAGACTCTCGGAAAGACGCTTGCCACCGCAGCCGCCGGCGCCGTGATTACCAGCGTCGCCCGCAGTGCCGGAACCGCGGCTGCCAATGCCGTAAGCGGCAAGAAACCAAGCTCAAAGGGCCGCAGCACCACCGAGAAGGCAGTATCCGCCGCAACTTCGAGCCTCATCAGGACCTTTGCCCGCTCGATCCTCGGAAGCCTCGTGAAATAACGGCGCCCGCCTCCACTTCTGCCGATGAAACGCCTCTTCCTTGCGCTGCTGATACTTCTCGCGCCTTCGTCCCTTTTACGGGCATTCCCGGGCGTGCAGTGCAGCGCCCCCGACAGCACCGGCGCTCATTCCGGCCTGCATAGCGCCGACAGCACCGGCGCATTCCGTGTCGGGCCTGTCAGTCCGGAGGCGGAAAAGGCAGTCCGCAGCACTCAGGGCTTCCGTCAGGGCATCAGCATAGTGCCCCTGCCCATAATCAGCTACAACACCGACCTCGGCCTGCAGTACGGAGCCTACGTCGATCTTTTCGACTACGGCACCCAGCCTTCGCTCTTCCCGGATTTCTACCACCATCTCCACGTTGAGGGCTCCCATTACACCAAAGGTCAGACCTTCATCCATTCGGAATACGACTCCTCCTTCCTGATTCCCGGGGTGAGGTTCACGGCATCGCTCTCCTGGCAGCGCGACCCCCTGTACCAGTTCTACGGCTTCAACGGGAGCGTCACCGCTTACGACCCCTCGATTGACAGGCGCGACGGCATTGCCTACTACAGTTACAAGCGCAGCCTGCTCCGTTTCATCTCCACCTTCCAGGGCAGGATTTACGGCCCTCTGGGCTGGATGGCGGGCCTGAACTTCCGCTATTACAAGTCGGAGAATCTTGATTTCAAAGGCTACGACCCTGCCAACACTCTCTTCCGCAACTATCTCGACAACGGTATAATAAAGGAAGACGAACTCGGAGGGATGCTTGTCGACCTTACAGCCGGCCTGCGTTTCGACACCCGCGACTTCGAACCCGACCCGATGGACGGAATCTGGGCAGAACTCTTCCTGAACGGCTCCCCGGACTTCTTCCGCACGGGCTATCCCTACCTGAAAGTAGCCCTTCGCTGGAGGCAGTACATAACACCCGGTCCGGAGTGGCTCACCCTTGCCTACCACATCTCCTGGCAGTCCACCGTCCTCGGAAGGGCGCCTTTCTACATCCAGCAGAACCTCTGTACCGTGCAGGTGCGCCAGGCTACCACCGAAGGCCTCGGTGGCATCAATACCCTGCGCGGAGTGATGGCCTCGCGCCTGATAGGCGACGGCTATGCCTGGAGCAACTTCGAAGTGCGGCTCCGCCTTCTTCAGTGGGACTTCCTCAACATGTCCTGGACCTTTGCCGTGAATCCTTTCTACGACCTCGGCTGCATCACCAAGCCCTTCAGGCTCGAAGAGATGGCTGCCGCCTACGGAAGAAGCGCCGCCGAGCTGAGGCGGGAGACGGTGCGCCTGCATCATTCCGCCGGAGTCGGAATAAAGGTCGGAATGAACAGCAATTCAATATTCAGCCTTGAGTGGGCCAAGCCGTTCAATTCGCAGGATGGCCGTTCAAGTATTTATTTTGCAATAAATTATGTGTTCTGAAATAAAACGATTCCTTACATTTGCGCTCACCTTCGCAGCCCTGTCCTCCGCCCTGGTATCCTGCAAGAGGGGAGGCTCTGCGCCATCGGACGGGGAGACTGCCGCCGAAGAGCCGGTCTTCGCACTGGGCTTCGATACTTCAGCCTTCAGAGTCGATTCCACCAAGGTGAAAAACGGAGAGATTTTTACCTCCCTGATGGGTAGGCTGGGTATGGACGCCGGCCGTGCCTACAGGCTCGCGTCGGCCTGCGACAGCGTGTTCGATGTGCGCAGGATGCGCGCCGGCAATGCCGTGGAGGCCTATTATTCCTCCGACAGTACCCTCTCTTACGTGGTTTACCACAACGACCGCATCCGCTCTACGGTTTTTGGATGCCGCGACTCGCTGTATGCCTTCGTCTGCGAGAAACCCGTGCTGCACGAGCGCCGCTGCGCCGACGTCACCATCGAATCGTCGCTCTGGAACGATATGCTTGCGGCAGGAGTGTCGCCCCTGTTGATAGTAAGCCTTGCCGACATATATGCCTGGACGGTGAATTTCTTCGCCCTTCAGCCGGGCGACCGCTTCCGTGTCATTTACGACCAGAGTGTGTGCGAAGACAGCGTGGTGTCGGTCGACAGCGTGGCCTTCGCCGTATATGACAGCGGCTCGTTCAGGGCCTGCGCCGTGCGTTTCGACCAGGGCGACGGGGGCAACAAGTACTGGAACGAGAAGGGCGAGAGTATGCGCAAGGCCTTCCTGAAGGCCCCTCTCCAGTATTCCCGCATAAGCAGCCGCTTCACCTACCACCGCAAGCATCCCATCACGGGAGTGGTCCGCCCGCATACTGCGGTGGATTACGCCGCTCCCAAGGGCACGCCTGTCCACAGCATAGGCGACGGTACTGTGACGCTCTGCGGCTGGGACGGCAGCGGCGGAGGCAACCGCATTAAAATCAAGCATATGAATGGTTACGAGACCTGCTATATGCATCTTTCCGGCTTCGCTTCCGGCATAAAGGCCGGTGCCCGTGTGGCCCAGGGGCAGACCATAGGCTACGTAGGCTCCACCGGACATTCCACGGGCCCGCACCTCGACTTCCGCGTGTGGAAGGACGGTACGCCCATCGACCCCCTGAAGATGATTTCGCCGCCTGCCGAGCCTCTGGGCCAGGCCCATCTCGACTCGCTCGGCGTCCTCGTTGAAAAATACTCGAAGGAGCTCGGAGTATGAATATTGAGCCGGTAGCGTACTTCTCTTCGCCCCTGCGTGAAAAATTCGGCATCCCGAGGCAGTCGGGGCTCGCTCCCTCGCTTAAGGGGGAGGTCCGCTTCGTACCGCCATACGATTCCGCCGATGCGCTCAGGGGGCTGGAGGGCTTCGACTACGTGTGGCTCCTCTGGGAATTCTCGCTTAACGGTGCTTCACGCTCGCTCACGGTCCGCCCGCCGAGGCTGGGAGGCAACGAAAGGGTGGGTGTGTTCGCCTCCCGCTCTCCTTTCCGCCCCAACCCGCTGGGCCTTTCCTGCGTAAAGCTTGAGTCGGTGGAGCCCGGATGCCTCAGGGTCAGCGGCGCCGACCTTGCCGACGGTACGCCGATATACGACGTCAAACCTTATGTAGAGTATGCCGACAGCCGCCCCGGGGCCCGCTGCGGCTTTACCGACGCTCACGAGAGGCTAAGGCTTTCGGTGGAATTGCCTGAAGGCTTTGAAAAGGAGTTCCCCCAGGAGCTGCTTCCCGCTCTTGTACAGATACTTGAAGAAGACCCCCGCCCGGCTTACCAGGACGACCCGGCGCGCATTTACGGCGTCACGATAGGGGAGTATAACGTACGCTTCCGCGTCGAAGGCGGAGTGGCGAAGGTCCTTGAACCCGTTTACTGCCAATGAAATTCCAGCTGGAATCGGAATACAAGCCCTCGGGCGACCAGCCCGGCGCGATAGACGGACTCTGCGCTGCCCTGCGCGAGGGGACGGAGGCCGTCACCCTGCTCGGCGTCACAGGCTCGGGCAAGACCTTCACTATGGCGAACGTCATCGAGCGCCTCCAGCGTCCGGCCCTGATACTCAGCCACAACAAGACTCTGGCGGCCCAGCTCTACGGCGAATTCAAGTCGTTCTTCCCTCACAACGCCGTGGAGTATTTCGTATCGTATTACGATTACTACCAGCCGGAGGCCTACCTTCCCGTGACCGATACCTATATAGAGAAAGACCTCAGCATCAACGACCAGATTGAGAAACTGCGCCTGAGCGCGGCGTCGGCCCTTATGAGCGGGAGGCGCGACGTCATAGTCGTTTCCAGCGTAAGCTGCCTGTACGGCATCGGCAACCCCGAGGACTTTCATTCTCAGACCATAAAGGTAATCAAAGGCGAACGGCGCAGCCTCACGGGGCTGCTCTACAAGCTGGTGGACGCCCTCTACAGCCGTACCGAGAGCGACTTCAAGCGCGGTACTTTCCGCGTGAAGGGCGATACCGTGGACGTGTTCCTCGGCGGGGCCGACGAGGCCGTGCGCATCGAGTTCTTCGGCGACGAGGTCGACGCCCTGTCGCTCGTTGACCCTGCGACCGGCGCCCGCATAGAGTCGCTCGACGAGGTGAACATCTGCCCGGCCAACAATTTCGTCACCACCCGCGAACGCTGCATCGAGGCGGTGAGCGCCATCCAGGACGACCTCACCCTGCAGATGGGACGCTTCCTCGACGCGGGCCGGGAGCTTGAGGCCAAACGCCTGAAACAGAGGGTGGAATACGACCTTGAGATGATTCAGGAGATGGGCTACTGCCCCGGCATAGAGAACTATTCCCGCTACTTCGACGGCCGCAAGGAAGGCGAAAGACCCTTCTGCCTCCTTGACTATTTCCCGAAGGATTTCATCACTTTCATAGACGAAAGCCACGTCACGCTTCCGCAGGTACGGGCTATGTACGGGGGAGACCATTCCCGAAAGTCGGTGCTCGTGGAATACGGCTTCCGGCTTCCGGCTGCAGCCGACAACCGCCCCCTGAAGTTCGAGGAGTTCGAAGCCCTTACGGGGCAGACTGTGTACGTCAGCGCAACGCCTGCCGACTACGAGCTTGAACGCTCCGCAGGCCTCATAGTGGAGCAGGTGGTAAGGCCCACGGGCCTGCTCGACCCTCCGGTGGAGGTGCGGCCCACGCAGAATCAGGTTGACGACCTCGTGGAGGAAATCCGCCGCCGGGCCGAAGACGACGAGCTGGTGCTTGTCACTACCCTTACCAAGCGTATGGCCGAGGAGCTGGAGGCGTATCTCAGCCGCATAGGCGTGAGGGTGCGCTACATACACTCCGACGTAGATACTTCGGAGCGGGTTGAGATAATTGAAGACTTCAAGCACGGCCTCTTCGACGTGCTGGTGGGCGTGAACCTGCTCCGCGAGGGTCTCGATATCCCTGCGGTGTCGCTCGTGGCCATACTGGACGCCGACAAGGAGGGGTTCCTCCGCACCGGCAGGGCCCTCACGCAGATGGCGGGCCGGGCTGCGCGCAACGTCAACGGACTCGTCATTATGTATGCCGACTCCGTTACGCCCGCGATGGAAGACACCATACGGGAAACCCAGAGGCGGCGCACAAGGCAGATAGCCTACAATCAGGAACATGGCATAGTGCCGAGGCAGGTGGCCACCCGTGGCAATGTCCTGGCCTCGGAGCTCGGCGCCCTGAAGCCCGTGGGGAAGAAGCTCGCCGGCGGCACCACCGGGCGAATGTCGGCTGCAAATTCCTACGACGCACCTGTTTACATTCCGAACCCTTCGGATATGGGCCGGGGAACCATAAGCGTAGGTCTCGGCCACGACTCGCGCCGCGAGAGCGGTGCGGCCTTCGACGAAGGCCGTGTCAGGGCCGACCTCGCCGCCGTGCT
>JAFSVP010000135.1 GCA_017444905.1 Bacteroidales bacterium | reverse complement strand
GATAGCGAGGTAGAGCTTGTACTTTTCGCGGGGGATGATGAAGTTTTCCATAATAGTTTAGGGTTTTGATTAACGCCGCTAAAGTAGGCAATTGTTTTGAGAAATACCCGTGAATTCGCATAAGAATAATTTACAGTCGTCGGATTTTGCGGAATCTTAAAACGACAACATAATCTTACGTAAACCCGCCGGCACGCGTTTTGAATTGATTGGCAGGCAAAGAGTCTGTCTATGAGAAAAATAATAGTATCTCTCAGTGTGGCATTTGTGCCATTACTGGCATATTCGTGGTCGTCACCCAAGGATGAACCCAACCAGCTTTCATATGTGTATGAGAATGTGGTGCCCGGAGCGACAGTTGCGCAGTTGGAGACTTGGGCAAGCGATTGGTATAGGGGAGGGAATGAATTCTTCAATGATTCTAATTCGAATGAGGAATGCCTTGCAGTGATAATGTGTCCCGGGATATATAATGATTTATTCGTTTTTAACTTTTGGCATTACCGGTTAAGACAAAAGCAACACGTTATTGCTGCCAAGGTGTCGATAGCTTGCTTTAATGGGCGCTATATTGTAGAGATGACAAATATAATGGGGACTTTCTGGGGTGGAGATATAATGGAAGATGGTCGTTTTTTTATGACCGCAGACGGGACCAGGCTGGCCAGATTTCCTTTCCGAAGTGTTTGTCGTCGTAATTATTGGAAAATCCGGCAGAGCATCGAGGAGGATTTCTTCCCACGGCTATGCGCATCCATCCACCGTGCAATGCTCGAGCACGCGTAGCTGGAGCTCTGACGGGGCCTCCGCTGTCCTTTCCAGGCCGCCTTCGGGCGGCTATTTTTGTACCTGAAAAAACAAGCGACCATCCCGGTGATGTCACTGAAATGGTCGTAAAAAAGTTGGGACGTTTGTCCCGATTTTGTCCCGGTGAATCTCCGAAAAATGGCTTAAATTGTTGTGTTTTTAAACAGTTATCGGAATCCAGCGGAAAGACAGGGATTTTCTATGACTATTTTTTCCCTTGCTCCCATATTGAGTATCAATAAGTTATGAGTTTGAAAATGGCTTTTTCGGGGGGGGGCTTGTCCCGATTTCGTCCCGGCTCAACCGCTGCAAATTATAGTAATTCAATCGCTTGCAGCGGTCGGGCGTTTATTTTTTGGCTAAGATTTCAAGCAATTGCCTGATTTGCGCATCCTTCTCTTTGATTTGCGCATCCTTCTCTTTGATTTGCGCATCCTTCTCTTTGATACGTTCATCTAACAGCTCTATCTGGGTGCGCAGCACATCAGGCGAGTCGGAGTAGTAGTGCCTGTTATCGATAGGCGAATTACTATTATTCCCGTTAACTATAACACTGGCAACATTGTCGCTATTCTTCTTGCCGGTAAGCATTGATGTGTCCCATCCATATTCATTAGCAAGAATCTTCTCCAGTTTGTCTGCCGGAATCCTTTTCTCTCCGGATGCGAGCTGGGTAATGAAGGCTTTACTAACACCAAGGAAAGCAGCTATATCCTTTTTGAGGATATTATTCGCTGATACAAATAGTTGAAAATCAGACATAATAATTTTCTTTGTAAAAATAAACTGTAATACACTTGCAAATAAAGTATATTTGCTTTACCTTTGCATCAGTACATAAATCAAATACAAATCAAATACAAATGAAATACAATTCAAATTAGCAAAGCTAACAAAAATGTCTGAGAATGAAAACAAAACAAAGAAACTTGCGGGGAATGGGCTGGTTGGCCTTGTCCCTGCTCGGCGTGGCGGTCCTGGCCGTCAATGCCGTCCTGGCAGTAGCCGGGGTACAGAGCTTTGCCTGGTGGCATATGCCCGGCATATGTATGATAGCCTATATGTCGTGGTCGTCGCTCACTCCGGCACAGTGCTCGATGCTGAAAGCTTATTTCCGTCTTATGAGAAACAGGGCCGCGCACGCATTCTCAGACAGACTAACTCATATACGGAGGGTGGCCGGCGGCCTTGCCGCCCTCTTTATAATATCGTCGCAGCCTCGCAGGCCGCGCACCGAACCTTGAAACCACAGAACAATAAGAGGCCCTAGGAGCCGCAAGGGCGCGGTGACGGAGAGACAAAACCGTAATAACACTGGGATAAGCCGCGCCCTTTTTATTGAGACAAATAGTCGGCGTTGTCAGATTAACTGTTGGTTGAATGCATATTATCACGAAAGATGGCGGATGCCCGCCGACACACCCGCCATCTTTTTTTATACACTTATGAAGAAGTATTATATACTGCCACCGAGTTATGTAATGTCGGAACTGAAGGCCGGCGACCGCTTCCTGCTGGATATTGTTAAGCCGTACGCTGGTGCTGTGGTTACCTGGAAGTGGGCGGAAGGCTTCCGCGAATTCCTTAAGAAGAGTGTCCGCGAGTGGCACGAGCGTAACCGGAGGGCGAACATTCCAGAAGTGACGCTGTATTTAGGGCCGTTCGGTGCCACACCCTGCCTCTGTGCCGGACGAGTATGCCTGCATTTCAGCCCGGTATCGTGGGAGTTCATTTCGTTCCTTCCGCTGGTTCCGGCCGGTGCTACAATTGCTCCGCCCAGCGAGTAACGAACTCAGAGGCGGAGAGTCCGGCCGCCTTTGCGGCCTGGTGTATCCTCTCTTTAGTCTCGGCGGTTAATGCAAAGGTAACCGACACGCGCTTTTTAGAAGCGTCGATACTTTTACGCCCGGCCCCCTTTCGGGCCCCGCCCCAGTTCTTTGTCAATTTTGCTGATTCATTCATATTTTTTGTATTTTTGCGATGACTAAAGCCGAAGAGGCAACCCGGCCTTGCCGGGTGCCTGTTCGCTTGGAAGTTAAAGGGAGATGGCTACTTCAATTTTAACTTTCCAAACCTTGAGGATGATTCTAAAGCTCATTGTCTCTTCGGTTTTAGTTTTTCTCTCAGTTCCGAGGTTTCGAGATTCCCTCACAGCCGTTCGACTGCATTACAAAGGTACAAAAAATATTTGAATTTGCAAAAGAAATTTATCAAATTTTGCAAAAAATTTTATTGATTTTCAAATAGTTGGAGTACAAAATGACCATCAAAGAAGTAATGGGCGCTGCGACCGGGGTGCAGCGCGGTAATGTGATAAGCGCCATAGTGCGCGACGGCTTCAGCGCCACCACTGCATACAGTTTCTGCAACGGTACGCGCCGGCCCCGGGCCTTCTATATGGACCGGCTCTGCGCCATACTCAGGAAGTACGCCGGATATACCGGAACCCCCGGGGAACTCTACCCCGACAATTAGCCGCACTATGCAATACACGGTGTCAGCCCGCGACCTCCAGCTTATAAAGGAGGCCCTGGGTACGAAAATCCGCCTCCTGCGCTCGTATATCAACCCCGACCGGGGGCTTGAAATAGAAATTGCCTGCTACGAGGCTTTGCTGGCCAAGATTGAAGCAATGATACTCTCGTTATGATACCCAATGAAGTCATAGACCAGATAAGGAGTCACGACCTGGTGTCCATCCTGGAAGGGGAGGGGCTCAGGCTGCGCAGGGAGGGTGCTGCATACAAGTGCTGCTGCCCCTTCCATAGCGAGAAGACTCCGTCTTTCGTGGTGTCGCCCACCCGGAACGTGGCGCACTGTTTCGGTGCTTGCGGCGAGAGCTGGGACGCCATCGGCTTTGTCCAGCGGAAGAACGGGATGAACTTCGCCGAGGCGGTGGAGTATCTTGCCGGTCGCCTGAACATCAGGTACGAGCACCGGGAGCTCACTCCGGAGGAACGCGAGGCGCAGTTCCGGAAAGACCGGCTCACCGCCGCCAACGGTGCAGCGCTTGCGTGGTTCCGGCAGAGCCTCGACCGCTCGCCCGCAGCGCGCGACTACTGTCGCAGGCGGGGATGGAGCGACGAGACTATCCAGGAGTTCGAAATCGGGTACGCCCCGGCGTCTGGAGGACTTTTCACCGCTCTCACTTCGCAAGGCTGGAAGAAGGACGTCCTGTGCGACGCGGGCCTCGTGAAGATATCGGAGGACGGTAACTACTACGACGCGTTCCGCGAGCGCATCATTTTCCCTATCCGCGACTTTACCGGCAGGCTTGCCGGGTTTACCGGCCGCTATATCGGCGACAAGGAGGACGTGCTCAAGAGCGTAAAGTACCTGAATACGAAGGATACCGACATTTTCCACAAGAAGCAGGTAATGTTCGGCTGGTTCCAGGCGGCGGCGCAGATTCGCGTAACGGGGGAGGCCGTGCTCTGCGAGGGCAATCCCGACGTGATACGCCTGCATCAGACGGGCGTGTGCAATGCCGTCGCCCCGTGCGGCACTGCGCTTACCGCCGAGCAAATCGGTATCCTTGCATCCAAGGCGCGCAGCGTCCTGCTTGCGGGCGATATGGACAAGAGCGGTATCGAGGCCACTGTCAAGCACGGAATGGAGCTGGTACGCGCCGGGCTGTCGGTGAGGGTAATGACGTGGGATTACGACAAGGCCGACGCGTCTTCGCCGAAAGACCCCGACGACTACTTTCTCAAGCGCCCGCACGGCTGGCAGGAAGCCCTTTCCAGGAATACCGATGACTTCATCCCGTGGTACTGCGACCGCTTGCTGAAGGGCCTTTCCACTCAGTCGGAGGTGGCGGCTGCCATCGGGAAAGTTACCGAGCTTATTGCTTGCTGCCGCGACGAGAACACCGTGGAGATGTACCTTGAGGCGTTCACCAAGCGCTACAAGAACGGCAAGGTATGGCGCAACTGCTATTTCAAGGCGAAGAACGAGCAGGAGCGGGCCACCCTCGACAAGGACAAGAAGTCGCAGGATATGCTCAGGCAATACGGCTTCTACGCCAAGGGCAACTGTTATTACGGCGCCGGTACTTCGTCTGGAGACAGGCCGTGGAGCAACTTTATAATGGAACCGGTCCTGCACATCCGCGACGAGCGCAACGCCCGCCGTATCTACCGGGTGGTGAATGAGGCCGGCGTCGAGGAGGTGGTGAAGTTCCAGCAAAGTGAAATGGTATCGTTCACCGACTTCAAGCGCATCCTGGAATCGGCTGGCAACTATGTATGGAAGGCCACGGCGGCGGAACTTACGCAGCTCAAGACTTACCTGTACGAAGACACTCCGTCAGCCGACGAAATCCGTCAGCTCGGCTGGCAGAAGCGCTGGGGGTTCTACGCCTGGGGCAACGGCGGTATGGACGGCGACAAGTTCGTCAAGGCCGACCGTTACGGCATATTCCAAATCAAGGGCCGGCGGTTCTATCTCCCGGGATGCGCGGCGGATACGGCCTCGAACACGGGCGGATACCAGACGGAACGCAAGTTCACCTACCAGGAAGCGAATGACATCAAGCTGCGCGAATATGCAGATATGTTCATAGGCGTGTACGGCGACAACGCAAGGATTGCCCTTTGCTGGCTGATGGCCTCGCTCTTCCGGGATATCGTATCGTCGATAACGAATTCGTTCCCGATGCTGAACTTGTTCGGCCCCAAAGGCACCGGCAAGACAGAGCTGGGGCAGTCGCTCACCTCATTCTTCTTCACCGACTACACGGCGTCGAGCCTTGCGGGAACCACGAAGGCGGCAATAGGGGAGACGGTGGCGGAAGTGTCGAACGCCGTGGTACACCTCGACGAATACAAGTACAATCTCCCGCCTGACAAGCAGGAGATTCTCAAGGGCTTTTGGAACGGCGTCGGACGCTCCCGCGTGAACGTCGACAACGGTATGCGCAAGGAGACCACTGCAGTAGATTGCGGCGTCATCATATCTGGCCAGGAATCGCCCACTGCAGACATCGCCCTCTTCTCAAGGATGATTCATCTATCCTTCCACAAGACAAGTTTCTCGCTGGAAGAGAAGCAGCGCTTTGCTGCGCTCAAGCGCACCGAGCGCCGTGGGCTGATGCACCTTACTGCGGAAATGCTTGCGCTGCGCGGCAAGATGCAGGGCTCGTTCCGCCAGGCCTGGGAGGACACGCTTACCGAAATGTCGGGAGAGCTGCGCCCGCACGCCGTCGAAGACCGTATTCTGTACAACTGGACTGCGCCGCTGGCAGTGTTCCGCACCCTGGAGGGGAATCTCGACCTTCCGTTTACCTACAAGGAGATGTTCCGGCTGTTCTCGCAGGGAGCGCTTTCGCAGAACAACAAGACCCGCCAGAGCAACGAGCTCGCAGGGTTCTGGGAGACGGTGGAGAATCTCGTGGGCTCCTCCCGTGCCTGGATTGAGGTGGATTACCGTATCGTGAGGGGCGGGCGCACCGTGGCCACGCTCGAGAGCCGCAAGGCCGGGACGGGCGGCGTGATGCTCAACCCCGGACGCCGCTTCGTGTTTATGAGTTTCAACCGAATCTCAAGCCTGTACCTGAAGGAGGGGCGCGACACGCTGCATACCATCCCGAAGGATTCGCTGAAGTACTATCTTGAGAATTCGCCGGAATTCGTGGGTACGGCCCGGTCGGTTAAGTTCAAGCTGATTGACAATCAGCTGGGGTACACTCCATCCGACGGCAATGCGGTGAAGACGCGCACAACCACGGCGATGATTTTCGATTACGATGCCGTGTCTGAGGCATACGGGATAAGCCTGGAATCCGGCGCCGGATTCATTGGCGGCGACGCGCTTGAGGAATTGTCCAGGGAGATGGATACAGGCGGCGGGTCCGACGATGACGGCGATATGCCGCTGTTCTGATGCCGGCGCCGGTCAAGCTGGAATTCTGCCAATGGGTAGGTGGTTCTTCGTTTCCTATATGGAGGTATGAAGAGCCTCCGGAGGGGCTGGTTCCGGCCGCGCCTCACGCTCTCTACAACGCCCGCCCGGTTATGTGGCAG
>JAFSVP010000134.1 GCA_017444905.1 Bacteroidales bacterium | reverse complement strand
GCATTTCCGAGAGGCGCGAGGGCGTAGCGTTCCTGCTGTGGGGCAATTACGCCCGCTCCAAGGCCCCTCTCATCGATTCTTCCCGGCATCTTGTCCTGCAGGCGGCGCATCCCTCTCCGCTTGCGCGCGGAGCCTTTTTCGGATGCCGCCATTTCTCAAAGGCCAACGAATATCTGCGCTCCCGAGGCGAGGCGGGTATTGACTGGCGCCTGTAGGAATGGTTTTTGATGCTGATTGAATAAAAGTTTTACTATGAATATCTGGTTTATCGTTATAGCCGTGATGGTGGCCTCGTTCATCATCCAGCGCGTACTTCAAAGCAAATTCGACAAGTATTCCGACGTTCCTGCTCCCGGCGGCCTGACAGGGGCCGAAGTCGCCCGCCTCATGCTCAGTCGCAACGGCATCAATGACGTTGACGTGGTCTCGATAGACGGCAGGCTTACCGACCACTACAACCCCTCCGACTCCACGATAAACCTCAGCAGGGAGGTGTTTTACGGCAAGAGCGTCGCCGCCTGTGCGATTGCCGCCCACGAGACGGGCCACGCAATCCAGCATGCCGAGGGCTACGGGCCCCTGCGCCTGCGCTCGGCGATGGTCCCGGTGGTGAGTATTGCAAGCAATATTGTCCAGTGGGTGCTGCTCCTGGGCGTGCTTATGATTCAGATTACCCCTGCGCTGCTGTGGTTCGGAATAGGGCTCTTCGCCCTCACCACGCTTTTCAGCTTCATTACCCTGCCGGTTGAAATCAACGCCAGCGTGCGCGCCGTGCAGTGGCTCGAGAGTTCCGGTATGGTCGATGCGTCAACCAGGCCGCTTGCCGCCGACGCTCTCAAGTGGGCTGCATATACCTATGTGATTGCGGCAATAGGCTCGCTCGCTACGCTCCTCTACTATATCGCCCTGGCTTCCAGGCGCAGGTAGCCGGCTGCGTTACACCTCCTCTTGCGCCGGCTCCGCCTCCTGGCAGAAGCTGGCCTCCAGTATTACCGTACCCTTGCTGTCGGGAACGAGGTGGAATTCGGGGCATTCCGCCGGTATCAGGATTGTCTCTCCTTCCTTCAGGGCATAGTTCACCGGCACTCCGTCAATATCCATCTTGATGACTGCAGTTCCGCTTACGCAGGCATACACTATGAATGAGTCGAAGCGCTCGCTGTAAATGTGCAGCGGGTCGTCGAGGTCGAGTCGGGTTACGCGGAATTCCGGAATGTCGATTAGTTTCTGAAGGGGCTCGCCTTTGTGGAAGAGGGGCGCTTCAGGCTCTTTCCACTTGCCGTAGTTTATGAAGTCGAGAGCTTCCGTAAGGTCGAGCGCCGGGTCGAACTCTTCTTCGTCGGGCTGCCTGCCCCAGCCGTGAAGGAAGAAGTCGAGAGGGGAGGATTCGCTTATTTCGATGATTTCAAGTTCTCCTTCGGCTGCGTGGGGGACGCCCGGCATAATGCGGTAGAAGCGTCCTGCAAAGGGAGTTTCAGAGTGGAGGAGTTTCTCTGCGCCGCCTTCAGTGCAGGCGGCGTAAAGAGCGGAAGCGTCGGTGTCGGAGGCGAATCCGGCAAATATCCGCGCTCCCTTGCCGGCGCGCACTATGTACCACAGCTTTTCCTTGCCGAGGCAGTCGTAGCGCTGCGAGGCCGTATCCTTGTCGGGATGCACCCTGAGAGGCATCCTGCCCCTGACGCTTATGCGCTTTACCTGTACCGGGAACTGCCTCCCCGTGAAGGCGTACGACCCGTCTCCGGTGATGCGGTCCATATATGTATCCATCACTTCGCTCAGAGTGTTCCCGGCCAGCCATCCTCCGGTGACAATCGAGTCGACATAGCCGAGGTCGGCAATGAGGAAACTCTCGCTGCCCCACTGATATTCGTTCACAACCGGCGCAAACGCGAGAGGATAAAGCTTTCTTTCTTCCATAAAGATAATTACTTAGCTATTTTTGTCCTCGCTTCATTTTCTGGGGACGACAAGGCAAAGACAAATAGTACTCAAATAAAGCATCGCCCATACGCTTTTCCATAAGTGGCAAACATTTTTTGTAGTAGTAATCAGAAAGCCCTTTGATATCATTGTCTTTAATAGTCTCAGGGCAATCGGTTAGCTCCCGGCTTATACACTTGTCAGTAGGAATGCCGCAAAAATGATGCCTCTTGAATGAGTATGTGATAAACATCGTCATTTTCCCACCATTGTTCTTTTGGATTGCTCCACCTCTTTTCCCCTTCCTGCCCTGGCTTCGGTCGCCGAGACCCCGGGCAGGCTGGCGACTGACTGCTGTATGTATGCCAGCCGGAATTTCGGTTTCATCCGGCTGCCCGACACTATGACTACCGGGTCGAGCATAATGCCCCACAAGAAGGATCCTGACGTGGACGATATCAAGGCAATCTCAATGACTAAACTCAATGGTTTACTATAGAGGCACTGATCATCACGATAATATGTCGCTATAGATATAGGTTTCCATAAATCTTCGAATTTTCTCGGATTGTTTTCCTTGAATTTTGCGATTTTCTTGGAATCTATTCCGGAATTCCTTATCTTCGCGTCAAAATTGAAGTGTTTATAATTCGCAGAAGCATCGAAGAGAATATCCGAAAAGCCCTTGCCGGAAATAAAGCCGTCACCATAATGGGTGCCCGCCAGGTAGGCAAATCCACTCTCACCGAAGCCCTTTTCTCCGGGGAGGAT
>JAFSVP010000133.1 GCA_017444905.1 Bacteroidales bacterium | reverse complement strand
TGGATAAGGCGCCCTTCGTAGGTCTTCCACACCCAGCCCTTGTAAACTATCTGGTTAAGCTCGCCGGCCTTGACGCCCTCGCCGAGGACGAACCAGAACTTGAAATAGCAGAATCCCCCGCCTCCAAGAAGGAGAAGCAGGAGGATAGTCAGCAGAACTTTGCCTTTGGTTTTCATACTTTATAAAGAAAAAAGGCAGGAACCCGGCCCGGGGGCTCTCGTTCCTGCCTCTCGGAAACAACTTTTAATTCTCAAGATACGAGCCGTGCTCGGTGTAAATCTTGTTTGCAATGAAGTCCATCGCGACCGGGCTCGGATGGGCTCCGCTCTGGGCGTCGGTAGCCGGGTCGAAGTCGTGCTTGGGCATATTGGGCTGCACGTAAGGGGCGGAAGTCTTGCCGCCGAGGTCGTTGAACCCGTTGACAGCGTAGAGGTTGACGTACTTAACGCCGAACTTCTTGCAGATTTTCACCTCGGTGTTGGCCACGGCCTCGTTCATATAGTCGCCTATCACCACCACGACCTTTGCCTTGGGATACATCGTCTGCACGAGATAGAGCAGCTTGATGAAGCCCGCGGAGAAGTTCTTGGTAATGTCGAGCGAAGCGCGGCTGTTGTACAGCGAGGTAAGAGTGGCGTCGGGAATTGCGGAAGTGGCATCCTTGATCTTGGTTCCGGGCTGTGCATAAAGGCCTGCACTGTTGTGGGCCCAGTCGTTGGTACCGCCGTGAATCAGGATGATGTCGGGATTGCCGCAGCCGTAGTCCTCAAGCCTCTGGCAGAAGCAGGGGTAAGGGTCGGAATCGGGATAACCGTCGTCGCAAACCGCGGAGCCGGAATAGGCTATGTTGGTGTCGAACATACCCTTCTTCAGCTTGTTGTAGGCTATCTTCCACCAATAGGTCTGGTAAGGATGGGTGAGGCCGTAAGTGGAGGAAGTACCCGACTGGTTGTTGGGATAGTGGGCCCTGTAGGTGTAGGAAGTCTCGGACACTCCTATATAACCCTTGAAGGTGGAGATGGAGTCACCGATGACGCTGACCTTCATGGGCCTGTCCTTGGTGGAAGCTGAAATCTTGTCGAAGTCGTTGTAAGCCTCTGTGACCTGCCCGGCCGAAAGGGCGGTGCCGTAGAAGCGCACGAAGGCTATGTCGCCGTAGAGGGCCGACTGTCCGGTGGAGCCGGCGTCGCAGCCGATTCCGAGCCACCAGTTGGAGGTGTTTGCCGGCATCGAGTACTTGTAGTCCATCGTAGCGGAAGCGGCGAGCGTGCCGTCAACGTAGAGGTAAACCTTGCGGGCGGTGTAATCCACAACGCCCACGACGTGATAGAAGCGCTTCACCGTGGCGGCGATGCTGGAAGTGGCGGTGACGTTGGAGGTCGCGCCGTTCTTGTTGGTCACTACCTGGAAGCCGAAGTTGCCGCTGGCGTTGATGTAGAGGCTGAATCCTCCCGACTCCTGGGCGCTGAGGTACTTGACCGACTTGGAACTGATGTCGGCCATCACGTAGGTCTCGACGGCGAAGGTACCGCTCTTCAGGGCGCTTATCATAGCGTAGTCGGAAGAATAGTCGTACTTGTAGTAACCGGTGGTGATGTTCTTGCCCATCTTGTTGGAGAGGAAGGCCACGTAGTCGCCGTACTCGTTGGAATACCAGGTCTGGGCTCCGAATCCGTCGATGGTCTCGACCTGCTTCTTGCGGGGGGATGCGTCGTATGCCTTCCAGTCCTTGTTGAACTTGACGTTAAGCAGGAGGTTGGCGTCGGCTCCCTTGCTCACCTTGGAGTACATCTCGGCGATTTCGGCCTCGGTCTTTACGGAGTTGTATATCCTGGCTATGGCTACCGTTCCGTTGAAGACGGTCTCGATTGCGCCGCCCTCGGCGTTCTTGGGATCGCCGCCGACGACGATGCGCTTGCAGATGTCAACCTCGGGCTGGACGTAGGTACCGGCAGCGGCGACGGTGCCCTTCAACTCGCCGTCGACGTAGATGCGGGTCTGGGCGGCGTCCTTGTCATAAACGCCCACGACGTGCACGTAATGGTTGCGCACGGCGCTGACCTTGGAACTGGCGTTGCGGTACTTGGTCTCGGTACCGTCGTTGGTGCTGGCTCCGAAGAAGATGTACGGGTTAGTGCCCTTGGGGATGTAGATGGATGTTCCGCCGGACTGCATCGAAGAAATGGGGCACATCTGGTTTGCAAGGCTGGAAAGGTCGGTGCCGGGGGCGAAGTAGGCCTCCATAGTGAATCCGTCGGCAAGGTTGGACTGGAACTCGGTATCGGCGCTGTAGTCGTAGTAGGCATAGCCCGCAGCGGGGTTCTTGCCGGGAGTGTGGATGAAGCGGGCCACGTTGTTCTTGATGGCCGAATCGTAAATCACGGTCATCGAGGTATCGGCCACGTTGCCGATGGTGCGGGCATACGACGAAGCGTCGGTCACGGTACCGTCGGTATTGAACTTGAAGTCGAGCAGGAGGTCGCTCTCAGGCTTCTGGACCGTCTCGTCGGAAATCTTGTTCAGGTTGGCGTAGAGAGTGGCTGCGTCGGCGTCGGTAAGGGCGTTGTCATAAATCCTTGCAAAGGCTATGCGGCCGTTGAAGCCACACTCGCCGAGACCTTCGGTCGTGCTGGGGTCGGCCCCCACGCCAATCCACTTGGCCTTGGCCGAGGTAGGAAGCGAGAGAGGGCCTGTGTAGGCAACGGTAGCCTTCTTCTGGCCGTTCACGTAGATGCGGAGCTGGTTATTGTCGGGGTCGCACACTCCTATGATATGGTAGTACTTGCCCTCATTCAGCTCGGGACCGGTGGCGGAAACGAACGCCGGAGTGGCGAGACCGCCGTCCCAGGCCTGGTAAGTAATCTTGTTCTTGCTGGAAATCATCGTAGTGAAGCCGTATCCCTGAGTGTTGGAGAAGGGCTTCAGGGTGCTGCCCGCCACTACGGAAGGCATCAGGTAGATTTCCATGGTATGGCCGTCGAGCACAGCCGACTGGAACTGGGTGTCGGAGGTGTAGTCGAACTTGTAGTAGCCGGAAGTGGTGGACTTGCCGGCCTCGTTCACGAAGCCTGCCACGTACCCGCCGAACTCATTGTCGTAAACCACGGAGGGGCGGGTACCGACTGCCGTAACGGTACGGGCGAAGCTGGAAGCGTCGTAGGCCGAGCCATCGGGCTTGAAGCGGATGTCAAGCAGCACGTTGGCGGGATCGGGAATCTTGTTGAGGGCTGCATAGGCCGCGCTCACTTCGGATGCGGTGAGGGCCTTGTCGTAAAGACGGGCCACGGCGATGGTGCCGTTAAATGCCGACTCCGACTTGTAGGGACGGCTGCCCGGATCGGCGCCTATGCCTATCCACTGCGAATAGCTGAGGGTGGGAAGGGCGTTGTCCTTTACGGTAGTGACCGACTTCTTGGCTACGCCGTTGACATACACCGTGATCTTCTTGCCTGCGGCGTCATAAACGCCGACTATGTGGTAGAACTTGCCGGAGACGGGGGTTATGCCGCTGCTGACGCTCTGGAAAGCGTCGTTGGTGTAAGTGGAGAAGGCAATGGAGTGGGCGTTGGCCGTGGAGTTGAAGTAGAGGTCGACGCCTCCGGCCTGGGTGGTGCCGAGGAACTTCTGGGAATTGGAGGAAGACCAGAATCCGGTGGTGTCGCCAGCAGCCACGTAGGCCTCCCAGGTGTGGCTGGAAGTGAGGACCGACTTCATATGGGCGTCGCCGGAGTAGTCGTAGTAATAGTAGCTGTCGGAAGCTCCGATACCGAGCTCGTTGTCAAAGTGAGCCACATAGCCCTTGAAGTTGCGGTCGTACTCGGTGCTGAAATACTTGCCTCCCTTGCTCGTGATGGTGTGAGCGTAGGCCGAGCGGTCGATGGCGGAGCCGTCGGGCATGAACTGGATATCTAGCACGAGACCCTCGGGCTGAGCCCAGTTGTCAACCTTCATGTCGGGGCTTCCGAGGTTGAGGACGTTATTGCGGTTTACTACCGCAGCCTTGTCGGAAGTGACGCTGCCGACCTCGTACTTGCCGGACATATAGCGCCTGTACTCGACGGTGAGACCGGCGGAGTGAGTGCCGGGGTACACTATCGCATAATAGGTGCTGCCGCTTTTGAAGTAGCTGCCGGAAGCGGGATAAAGGTCCACGTAGGAGCACTGTGCGGTGCCGGTGAAACTCGGGTCCGCAGCGTCGAACGCATACTTGCCGGAGCCAGTCATAGCGGTGCCGTCGTTGCTGGAAATGCGGATGGAGGAGATTCCGGAGGATGCGACCTGAATCTTCAGGAGCACGCCGAGGTTGCGGAAGAGTATGTTTCCGGTCTCGGCAATGCCGAAGGCGGCGTTGACACCCTTCTCGAACGAACCGGCGGCAGGACGCTGCACGGTGGGCAGGCTGGCCGTAATCACCTTGCTGTCAATGCTGATTTCCTCATCGGTGTTGATTACGAGTGCGTAGTAATCGGAGGACTCGTGAATTTTTCCGGTGAAGGCTCCCGACACGGTTCCGGCTCCGGAAGTGAGGGTAAACACATGCCCTTCGGAGCAGAGACCGGTACCGGTGAGCACGTTGTCGAATACGAGGAGTTTGTCGCCCTCGTTCCAGAGGACGGTGTTGTTCTCGCCGAGTTCGGTCTTGGTGGCCGCGTCTTCGGCTACGGTGGCGTAGAAGGTTTTTTCAACCAGGGAACCTCCCGTTGTCACTTCACTGGCTTCACGGGTGCAGGCGGCTGCAACAACGACTGCCGCAAGGAAAACTGTCAATTTCTTCATAAGGCAATCATTTTTAAAAGTTCCCGGAATAATCAACTTCGCCTTCGTAAGGCGTCGTGCTGGTGTTAAGGAAGCTGCCTGAGCTCTCAAGCTGCACTTCCTCTGACTCCGGAGAGTAATAAACTAAATCTTTAAACATTTGTATTATGAATTGATTTGTAATTTGTTATCTATCTTCTGCCTGATGTCCGGTGCGGTCGACCTGGTGGTAGAACTGGGTATAGGGGACGTCGGTGCGGCCGGCGCCCTTCTTCATCAGGGCTACGAGCTCGCCGAAATGCGAGGTATAAATGTCGCGCGGCCTGAGGCCCTTAGATGCGCACACGCTGGCGGCCAGGCCTACCACTTCTCCCATCATTGCGCAGGTGCGCATCACCCTCACCGAGCCCAGGGCCACGTGTGAGACGCTTATGTCGCGGCCTGCCATGAAGAGGTTGGGAACGTCGGCGCTGTATAAGCAGCGGTAAGGAATTGCGTAAGGGTCTATGGGGACGAGCTTCCCTATCGACATCCACTCCTCGCCGGGATATTTTCCGGCGTTGCGGGGGTCGGGATAATGCTGGTCGATGCGCCAGGTGGAGGTGCAGGTACCGTCTTCATAAGGAATGGGGCGGGTGAGGTCCTGCTCGCGCAGGATGAGGTCTCCCACTATGCGGCGGCTTTCACGCTTGCCGCTCACGTGGCTCACCCAGGTAAGTCGGGTGCACTCCCAGTCCTCCTTTTTGGCAAGACGGTTCTTGCAGTAGGAGAAGGTGCTGTATGCCACGTACATACCGTAGTCGCGAATCTTTTCGGCATCGGCTATCTGGTCGTCGTTCATACCTACCTCCCAGTACCAGTTGGCGCGATGCACGGGCTCGACCGTCTCTTCGTCGAGGCGCAGGCCCCAGTCGATGCTGTCGGGGAACGAGCTGGGCTCGTTGCGGTCTTCACAGTACCATTCGATGCTCACGCCCATAGTGTAGGCGTCGGCCTTTTCGGGAGCGAGGCTCTCGCCGAACTCGCTGCGGGCTTCGCGCCCCATCATCGTGCGGGCGCCGGCCATCACGGCGAGATGAGCGTCGCCGGTGCAGTCGGAAAAGAGCTTCCCGCCGATGCGTATACGGTTCTGGCGCGTGGCTTCCACGGCGGTTACGGCGGTTATGGAGCCGTCAGCTGCAATCTCCGCTCCGTCAACTGTATAGCCGGCGAAGAGCGTAATATTCTTCTCGGCGGTGATTACGTCCATCTTCTTCCAGTCCTGGTAGTGATGGGCGCCGCGGGCGTTGCCTATGCGGTCGGGACCTATTTCGTTAAGTATGTATCCAAGTGAAGGATACGGGGCCATATTTATCTGCCCTCCAAGCCCTACGCGCACCTCGGAGCTGTTGTTGCCGCCGAGTATGTAACGGTCCTGAACGAGGGCTACGCGGATGCCGACACGCGCGGCCGCGATGGCGGCGCAAAGGCCGGACATTCCTCCTCCTACAACCACGAAATCAAATTCTCCCCTGTCCTCAACCGTCGCAGGCAGGAGGATGGAGCGAAGGGCCCTGTATTCTTCGAGACTGTCGCCGGGGCGCTCCCCGCTGCGGGTGAGGAGGATGGCGTCGCAGCGCCCGTCAAGACCGCCAAGGTCGTGAAGGGCAATGGTATGCTCGCCCTCGGAGAGACTGTACACTCCCCCTTCCTGCCAGTACCAGGCGGCGCGGGCGGCACGGGTGTCACCCCCGCAACCGGTGCCGAACTCGGAGTCGTCGGCCTTGCCGTCCACAAGCACTTTGAAAATGCCGGGGGTCTTCCCCTCCGACCAGAAGGCGGTCCAATTCTTAGTGCGCACCCAGAGCCTGTAGTCACCGGGCGTGCTTATCCTGACGGTAGTCGTTGCGTCTTCTTCCAGAGGCTCGCCGAGGCCGTGGGCCAGCAGGTAGCTCGAGCCCATCTGGAGTACGAACTGCTGCTCTACAGTCCAGCCACCGAGGCTGTCGAAAGTGGTCGCAAGGACCATAAGGGAATCGTTAGTATTCATACTGAAAGACAGATTTCCGCAAATTTACGAAGTAAATACGAAAAAAGCAACCTCTCGAAGGGAGGCTTTCAAGATACCGATTCGGGATTGCCGGCGCTTGTCAGATTCCCTCTCCGTCAGAGAAGAAAGGAGCAGTCACCGCCTTGCGCTGCAGGATGCGGGAATGGGGCGGCACGTCGTGAGTGAGCCAGATATTTCCGCCCACCACGGTGTCGTGCCCGATACGCACCCGACCAAGGATTGACGTGTTGGAATAAACGGTAACGTTGTCTTCAAGAATGGGGTGTCGGGGAGTATCCACGGGGCGGCCCGAATCATCGTAACGGAAGTTCTTTGCACCAAGCGTAACTCCCTGATACAGCATAACGTGCGAGCCTATGATGCAGGTAGCTCCTATCACTACGCCGGTGCCGTGGTCGATAGCGAACCAGGGGCCTATCCCGGCCGCCGGATGAATGTCGATGCCGGTGGCGGAGTGGGCGATTTCCGTAAGCATGCGGGGCAGGACGGGCACGCCCAGTTTCAGCAGTACGTGGGCGGTACGGTAGTGCAGCATCGCGGTAAGCGAAGGATAGCAGAAAATCACCTCTCGCGTGTCGGACACCGCCGGGTCGTTCTCCACTATTGCCTCAACGTCGGTGATTATCAAGTCCTTGATACCTGGGAGGGCGTTCAGGAAATCCCTTGCCACGGCCTCGTCGGCCAGCCTCGAAAGGCAGTCGAACACGGTGCGCACGGCATCTTCTTCAGACTCGCTGCTGTAGTCGGGGAAAATCACGTCCTTCACGGCCGACACGAGCCTCTCAAGCTGCTCCCCCGTTTGTTTTATGCTTCTCATTTGCGTTTGCGCTCTTTGAAAACGCAAAAGTAATAAAAATAAACTATCTTTGCATGTTGTTATGGGTCTGCTGTTCGTATTTCTCCTGGGTGCGATGCTCATTTCTTTCCTCTGCTCGGTGCTGGAGGCGAGTCTGATGAGCACGCCCATCTCGTACATTACTATGCAGGAAGAGGAGGGAAAACGCAGCGCAACCCTCATGAAGCGCTACAAGACAGACCCTTCCAAGCCTCTGGCGGCCATTCTCTCGCTCAACACCATAGCCAACACCGTGGGCGCGGCGGGCGTGGGCAAGCAGGCCACCGAGGTCTTCGGTTCGCAGTGGTTCGGCCTCGTGAGCTCAATCACCACCATCCTCATCCTGGTCTTTTCCGAAATCATCCCCAAGAACCTCGGAACGGCCCGCTGGAAGAGCCTCCAAGGCTTCACGGCAGGCACCATACGCATCCTCATCCTCTGCCTTTACCCGATAGTCATGTGCGTGGTCTGGCTGCAAAAACGCATCACCCCCGAAGACGCCGACGCCACCGTCTCGCGCGAGGAGGTGGGAGCGCTGGCCGACGTTGCGGAAGAGTCGGGAGAGCTCGACGAAGACGAGAACGAGGTGATACAGAACATCATATCGCTTGACGAGGTACACGCATTCGACGCCATGACGCCCCGCGTGGTGTGCGCCATAGCCCCCGAATCGATGACGCTCAAGCGCTTCTACAAAGACAAGCGTTTCCTGCACCACAGCCGCATCCCCGTCTATTCCGACAACGACGAGTACATAACCGGCTACATTCTCCGTATCGAGGCCCTGCAGATGATTGCCGACGACAAGTTCGACGCCACCCTCGGCAGCATACGGCGCGACATAGCGGCTTTCCAGGAAGACACCACCCTCGACGTCATCCGGGACGAGATGATTTCGAAAGACGAGCAGATAAGCGTGATTATCGACGACTACGGCGCATTCCAGGGCATCCTGACGCTGGAAGACGTAATCGAGACCATCCTCGGCAACGAAATAGTGGACGAGCGCGACGAAGTGCGCGACATGCAGCAGCTCGCCATCGAGCGCTACCGCAAGCGTGTGCAGAAGCACCAGAGCACGGCGCGCGACACTACACCGGGCGTCTCACAGCCCGCATCTGCGAGCCCGGCAGAATAGTCAGCCCTCAGTCTCCGGCGCCCTAACCTATATCCACCGGTTCCCCGAGATGGCGGGGCTTCACTCCCCCGAACAGGTCGAGAAATACTTTGCAGCGGGCCAGTATCTCGCGGGCCCTTGTCTTGTAGCCGTATTTAAGGCGGGCGTCACGGGCGTCGTA
>JAFSVP010000132.1 GCA_017444905.1 Bacteroidales bacterium | reverse complement strand
CCCCTACACCCGTATCCGCCGCGCCGCTGACGGCTCCCTGGTGGCTGTATGGTACCACGACGCCTACAAGGCGCACATCGACAAGATTGCCAATTACATGAAGGCCGCCGCTGACATAACCATCAAGCCCAGCGTTGCACACTACCTGCTGAGCAAGGCGGAAGCCCTCAAGACCGACAACTACTACGAGAGTTCGCTTGCCTGGCTGGACATGGACGACAGCAAGATGGACCTGGTCATCGGCCCCAACGAGGTGACCGACGACCAGCTTCTGGGCATCAAGCGTTCTTACGAGGCCTTCGTCCTCCTGAAAAACCAGTCCCGCACTGAAGAGCTGATGCAGTACGTATCCCGTATAGGCGAGTTCCAGCAGGATCTTCCCGGCGACCCGGCCTACAAGACCTTCCAGCCCGGCGCCGGCTCGAACATCTTCTCCTGCGACGCCCTTTACTATGCAGGCAAAGCCAATGCAGGCGTGAAAGTCATTGCCCTCAACCTGCCCTTCGATACCGATGTCCAGCGTGACCGCGGCTCACGCACCATCCTGCTGGAGAATATCATCAAGGCAAAGTACAACTATATCGTCGCCCCCGGCGGAGAAGTCCTCCTGGAGTCTGATGCAGCAAGCCATCTGTCTTCGGATGCATTTTTGTGGAACATCGCATTCCGCGAAGTTGCGCACGGCCTCGGCGTGAAAGAGACGGTCAATGGAAACGGCAGCGTGGAAGAGGCCCTGGGCAATGTGGCCGCCACCCTTGAGGAAGTCAAGGCCAACGCGGCCGGAGTCCTCCTTGTGTGCAAGCTGCAGAACCACTACGACATACATCACATCTTCACCGCAGAAGACGCCCTTACCACCTTCTTTGCCTCCATCCTCCGCTCGGAACGCTTTGGCGAGGGCTCCGCACTCGGACGCGCCAATATCATCATCTACAATTATCTCAGCGAGGCCGGAGCTTTCCAGCGCAAGGCTTCCAACAAGTACTCGCTGGACACCAAGAAGATGGAAAGCGCCCTTTCCGACCTCACCGCCCTCGTGCTCAGGATGCAGGCCACCGGCGACAAGGCTGCCGCCGGGGAATTCGAGGCCAAATACTCCAGGCAGAGCGCGGATTACGACGCCGACCGCAGGAGCCTTGCCCTGGAAAAGATACCCGCCGACATACGCTTTGATTTCAAAATATAGAAGGCTATAATTTCACCTCGGCAAGTCTGCCGGTTTCGGAGTCCATGATGAATCCGCGTACCGTGATGCCGGAGGGTACCAGAGGGTGATTCACCACGGCGGCGACGGTTTTGCGGACTGAGCCTTCGGTATCGTGGAAGCCTTCCAGCCAGGCTGCCACTCCCCTGCCTTCCCACTCTGAAAGGACGGACTCGGGGATGCCCTTCTCAAGCATAAGGGGCTTGAAATGGGCGTAACTCATGTGACAGGCGCCGCAGGAGGAATGATGCACGACCATCACCTCAGTGACTCCAAGCTCGTAGATGGCCACCAGAAGCGAGCGGATGGAGGAATCCGTATCCGAGGGGATAATGCCTCCGGCATTCTTGATTATCTTGGCGTCGCCGTTCCTGAGGCCCATCGCCTCCTGAAGGAGGACGGTCAGGCGCGTATCCATACAGGTGAGCACCGCCAGCTTTTTGGACGGATACTTGTCGGTAGCGAACGCTTCGTAGCCCTTTGACGCCACGAAGCGCTCGTTGAATTTCAGAATACTGTCAATCATATATTGCGAAGTTACTGAAAAACTCAGCAAAAGGCAAAATAACAGGATTAAGGGCCTTTGCCTTTTTCTTCCCGCAACACAAAAATAGAAAATCGGAAGCGACTGAAATTCTCCGCACCGAGTCGGGGTGTGATTATATGCAATAGTATGTGTGTCAGATGTCCTCAAACTGCGGACGTCTGGTACAAATACGGCCGTTTTTGAGCCTAAACTCCCTGTTCTTGGGACGTCTGACACGGTCCGTGAATTAGGAGGCGGAACGCCGACCGGGT
>JAFSVP010000131.1 GCA_017444905.1 Bacteroidales bacterium | reverse complement strand
GCACCATAGAGTTCATGGACCTGCTTGACGAGCCCCAGGCCAATACGGAGGAAGACTGATGGCACTCAAGCGCATAACGAAGGCGGACCCGAACATGTCGATGTCGAGCATGACCGACATCGTGTTCCTCCTTCTCATATTCTTCCTGGTCACCTCGACGCTGGTGAACCCCAACGCCCTGAAGCTCCTGCTCCCCAAGAGCACTGGCCAGGTGGGCGCCAAGGCCACAGTAAGCGTAAGCATAAAAGACTGGGGCGACGATACTTACAGCTACCATATCAACGGCGAGGAGGCTCCCCGGCCCTTCGAGGGAATCGAAGTCTCGCTCACCGAACTCCTTCAGGAAGAGGAGGACCCCACCTTCTCGATATATTCCGACGAGAGCGTCCCCATTCGTGAGGTCGTGCAGGTGATGAACATCGCCAAGCGCAACCACTGGAAGGTCATACTCGCAACCCAGCCCGAATGAAACAGTATCTGCGCGAACGCAACGAAAGGGAGCGCAACTCGGTGATTACCGGAGTGGCGCTCACGCTGGCGGTACACCTGTGCTGCCTGGCCCTCGTGTCGTTCACCGGACTCAAGTACCTGTATCCCCCGCCCGCCGAGACTTCGGTCCTCATCGACTTCACCGAAGAGGCCGAGATGCCCGAGCAGAAGCCCGGCAAGGAGCCCAAAGGCGAGAACGTCGACAAGGAGGCCCCCATCGAGCTCGTGCAGAGGAGCGAATCGCCCGTGGAAGCCAAGCGTCCGAACCTTACCCCCGCCACCAAGCCCGATGACCACGGCGACGTGCCGGTGAACGAGCCTCCGCGCAAGGAGGAACCGGCTCCCGACCCGAGGGCCAGCTTCCCCGGAATGGCGAAGAAAGACACCAGCCTCACGGCGGAGCACGCCGCATCCGAGCCTTCGTCGCTTTTCAAGGAGGGCCAGCCCGACGGCAACGCTCTCAAGGGCGACACCGAGGGCAAGTCGAACGCCCATCTCGAAGGGCGCACGGTTGACAGGAGCGGGCTCAAGAAGCCCTCGTACACTTCGCAGGAAAGCGGCAAGGTGGTGGTAAGAATATGGGTTGACCAGTACGGAAAGGTCCAGAAGGCGGTTCCCGGAGTCGAAGGCACCACGGTTACAGACAGGGCCCTGTGGAATGCGGCCCGCAACGCCGCCCTCGAAACAGGATTCACAATGAGCGCCAGTGCCCCGGCGCTGCAGGAGGGCACGATTACATACATTTTCAATCTCAAGTAATGGAAGGTTTTTCTAAAGACGGGCGCAAGTTAAGGCCGAGACGGTCTTCTGACGGCGCCAACTCTGAGAAAGTAGATTTCTCACGCAGCGGACAAGAGCGCGAACACACGAACTATGGAGAGCATCGCTCCTACGGCGAGCGCAGGAGCTACGGCGACAAGCCCTCTTACGGCGCAAGCCGCAGAAGCTATGGCGACATGCCCCAGGGCGAAAGGCGCAGCTTCGGCGAGCGCCCCGCCGGAGGCGAACGCAGGAGCTATGGTGAGCGCAGAAGTTACGGCGACAAGCCCGCTTACGGCGAGCGCAGGAGCTTCGGCGAAAGGCCCTCTTATGGCGAGCGCAAGAGCTACGGCGAAAGGCCCTCTTATGGCGAGCGCAAGAGCTACGGCGAAAGGCCGCAGGGCGAAAGGCGCAGCTTCGGCGACAGGCCCGCAGGAGGCGAACGCAGAAACTATGGCGACAAGCCTGCTTACGGCGAGCGCAAGAGCTACGGCGAACGCAGGAGTTACGGCGACAGGCCCTCTTACGGCGCAGGCTGCAGGGGCGGAGCCGGCAAGGGCCGCGGACGCGACGCACACGCATTCTCGAAGGATGCCGGACGCGGCATCGACAGGATGATAAGCCGTCATCCCGTAGTAAGCAAAGACTATCAGGGCGAGGCATACGAGCCCGAAAAGATAAGCAACGAAATCCGTCTCAACCGCTTCCTGGCCAATTCGGGAGTGTGCTCGCGCCGCGAGGCCGACACCCTCATCCAGGCCGGCGTGGTTACGGTGAACGGAGAGGTGGTGACCGAGCTCGGCACCAAGGTCAATATCTTCGAAGACGACGTCCGCTTCAACGGCGAGCGCCTGCGCGGAGAGGCGAAGGTATATCTCGTGATGAACAAGCCCAAGGGCTATGTCACCACGGCCGCCGACCCTCACGCCGAGAAGACGGTGATGGACCTGCTGAAAGACTGTCCCACACGCATTTACCCCGTCGGAAGGCTCGACAAGGCAACCACCGGAGTGCTGCTCTTCACCAACGACGGTGAGATAGCCGAGCGCCTCACCCACCCTTCATACGACAAGAAGAAAATCTATAAGGTGGCGCTCGACCGCAATCTCATCCAGGAAGACTACGACAAGATTCTGTCGGGAGTCGAGCTCAGCGACGGTACCGTCAGGGCCGACGCCCTCGAATTCATCGACGAGAACGACCACCGCAAGCTCGGCATCGAGATTCATTCCGGCAAGAACCGCGTGGTGCGCCGCATCTTCGAGAGCCTCGGCTACAGCGTGAAGGCCCTCGACCGCGTGTACTTCGCAGGCCTTACGAAGAACGGCCTGAAGAAGGGCGCCTGGCGCTATCTGTCGGAGAATGAAGTGAATATGCTCAAGATGGGCGCATACGTCTAACAGCATGGCGCACCGCTCCGGATTCGTAAACATAATAGGCAACCCCAACGTCGGCAAGTCCACGCTGATGAACGCCCTCGTGGGCGAGAAGCTCTCGATAGTCACCGCCAAGGCGCAGACTACGAGGCACCGCATCATGGGCATAGTCAACGGCGAGGACTGGCAGATAGTGTATTCCGACACTCCCGGCATCCTGAAACCCTCCTACAGGCTCCAGCAGAATATGATGAACTTCGTGGAAGGGGCCCTGGGCGACGCTGACGTGATTCTCTATGTCACCGACACCGTCGAGACTCCCGACAAGAACGAAGAGTACGTTCAGAAACTCGCCCGCATCGATTGCCCCGTGGTCGTTGTGCTGAACAAGATAGACCTGAGCGACCAGGAGAGCGTCGTCAGGCTCGCCGCCTGGTGGAAGGAGAGGCTGCCGAAGGCCGAGGTTATTCCGGCCAGCGCCCGCGAGAATTTCAATCTGGAAAGCATACTCGAGGCCGTGAAGGAGCGCCTCCCGGAGTGTCCGCCCTGGTACGACAAAGACGCATTCACCGACCGCAACCTGCGTTTCTTCGCCTCCGAAATCATCCGTGAGAAGATTCTCCTGAACTACAAGGAGGAGATTCCCTACTGCTGCGAAGTGGGCGTGGAAAGGTTCAGGGAGGGTGCCGAGCGCTACGAAATCGACGCCGTGATTTACGTGATGCGCGAATCGCAGAAGGGCATCGTCATCGGTAAGAAGGGCGCCGCCCTGAAGAAGGTGGGAACCGAGGCGAGGCTGGATATGGAGGATTTCTTCCAGAAGAAGGTATTCCTCACTCTTTTCGTGAAAGTGGACCCAGACTGGCGCGAGAACAAGCGCGAACTGCGCCGTTTCGGCTATGAAGACTAAGAAGCTGTTTTGAAATGGACGAAGATATCATAAAGACTGAAGAACTGAAGACCGACGACGAGCTCGAAATCACCGAAGACGTTCCCGAAAGCGGCAAGTTCCACAAACTGCTTGAAAGCGACGCCCGCAAGTTCAAGCTGTCGGGGATGTTCAGAGACTGGTACCTCGACTATGCCTCATATGTCATCCTTGACCGCGCCGTGCCCCATATCTCCGACGGCCTGAAGCCCGTTCAGAGGCGCGTGCTCTACACTATGTCGAAAATCGACGACGGCTCCTTCACCAAGGTGGCAAACATAGTGGGACGCACGATGCAGTACCACCCGCACGGCGACGCGTCCATACTCGGAGCCCTCGTAACCCTGGGCCAGAAAGGCTACACCGTAGAGTGCCAGGGCAACTGGGGAAACATACTCACGGGCGACTCCAACGCGGCTCCCCGATACATCGAGGCGAGGCTCAGCAAGTTCGCGAAGGAGGTCCTTTTCGACCCCAAGGTGACTCACACGATGCGCTCCTACGACGGGCGCGACGACGAGCCCACCGAACTGCCGGTGCGCTTCCCGCTGCTGCTCGCCCAGGGCGCCGACGGCATAGGCGTGGGTCTTTCGTCCAAAATCCTGCCCCACAACTTCAACGAACTCATCGACGCCTCCATAGCCATACTCGAGGGAAAGAGTTTCGAGATTTTCCCCGACTTCCCCACCGGAGGCATAGCCGACTGCTCCAAATATATGCAGGGCAGGCGCGGAGGCAGGGTGAAGGTGCGCGCAAGAATAGAGAAAATCGACAAGAGCACCATCGCCATCACCGAGATTCCCTACGGCAAGCACACCGGAGAAATCATCGACTCCATCATCAAGGCCCGCGACAAGGGGCAAATCAAAATCAAGAAAATCGACGATATGACCACCGCCAGCGTGAACATACGCATCACGCTGCCCGGAGACGTGTCGCCAGACAAGACCATAGAGGCGCTGTATGCCTTCACCGACTGCGAATTCAGCCTTGCCCCCAACGCCTGCGTAATCCGCAACGACAAGCCGGAATTCCTGAGCGTCAACGAGATACTGGAATACAGCACCTTACACACCCGCGACATCCTGCTGCAGCAGCTGCAGCTCCGCCTCTCGGAGCTCGAGCGCGACTGGCACTACAGCTCGCTGGAGCGCATCTATTTCGACAACAGCATCTACAACATTCTCGAGCAGGACCAGCCGAGCTGGGAGGAGCAGGTGCAGGAGACACTCGACACGATGAAGGGCTACGAGCCCATGCTCCGCCGCCCCGTTACGATGGAAGACATAGAGCGCCTCGTCGACAAGCCGGTGCGCAAGATTTCGAAGTTCGACGTCAAGGAAATGGACGAGCGCATCAGGGGCATCGAGGCGGAAATGGAGGTTGTAAAGGACAATATCGCCCATATCGACCGCTACACCATCGACTGGTTCCGCACTCTCAAGAAGAAGTACGGCAAGGAATACCCCCGCCGCACCGAGCTCTCGGGCTTCGAGACCATAGCCGCGACCCGCGTGGTGAACAACAACGCGAAGCTCTGCGCCAATTTCGCCGAGGGCTTCGTGGGCATAGGACTGAAGAAGGAGGAGGGCGTGGAGTTCATCTGCGACTGCTCCGACCTCTCTGAAATAATAGTTATAAACAAGAGCGGCAAATACATAGTCACCAAGGTGAGCGACAAGGCCTTCTTCGGCAAGGACCTGCTGTGGGTGGGCGTATTCACCCGCGGCGACGAGCGCACTGTGTACAACGTGATTTACCGCGAGGGCAAGACCTCGATTTATTACGCCAAGCGCTTTTCTGTAACGAGCGTCACCCGCGACAAGGAATACGACCTTACCACGGGTATGGAAGGCTCGCAGATAGTCTGGTTCTCGGCCAACCGCAACGGCGAGGCCGAAACCGTGCGCATCCAGCTCCGCCCCAAGCCCAAGCTCAAGAAGACCAGCTTCGAATACGACTTCTCGACGCTTGCCATCAAGAGCCGCACCGCAAGGGGCAACCTCGTGAGCAAGAACGTAATACAGCGCATCACCCTGCGCAGCAAGGGTGTCAGCACCATAGCCGGCAAGCAAATCTGGTACGATACCGACATCCAGAAGCTCAACGATGACGGCCACGGCCTGTACCTCGGCGAATTCAACGACGGCGACAAGGTGCTGGCGGTGTTCCGCAACGGAACCTTCTACACCACCTCCTTCGACCTCGTGAACCGCTACCCCGGCAACGTCCTTCTCATCGAGAAGTTCGACCCGATGAAGACTTTCACGGCCCTCTACTGGGACGCCGCAGCCAAGTCGTTCTACGTCAAGCGCTTCTCTTTCACCGCAAGCGACAACACCCCGCTGAGCTTCATAGCCGAAGGCGCCAAGTCTTACCTCGTGGAGCTGAATTCCGACCAGCATCCCCGTTACGAGGTCAGCTGGAAGCTTCCCGACAAGCCCGCCGAGATTGTTGACGCCGAGCAGTGGATTGCAAAAAAGGGTGTCGGAGCAAAGGGCAAGAAGGTAGTTGAAAGGGGCGAGGTGAAATCGGTACGCTTCGTCGAGCCGCTTATTCCCGATAACGAGCCTTCCGAGGCCCCGGAGCCGGCAGAAGCGGCAGAACCTGCAGAGGTTTCGCAGCCCCTTGATACCGTTAATGCCCCGGAGCAGGCCGAAGAGCCCATAGAACTGCTTTTTGACGAACCTACGCTGTTCTGACGGATATGCTGATAGAGCTCAAAGGCATAAACAAGACCTACGACAACGGACAGCCGCTGCACGTGCTCAAGGGCATCGACCTGAGCATAGGGGCCGGCGAGTTCGTGTCGATAATGGGTGCGTCCGGCTCGGGCAAATCGACGCTCCTCAACATTCTCGGGATTCTCGACAACTACGATACCGGCGAATACTATATCGACGGGCATCTTATAAAGGGTCTGAGCGAGAAGCGGGCGGCCGCCTACCGCAACAGTATGATAGGCTTCATCTTCCAGTCTTTCAATCTGATAGGCTTTAAGACGGCTGTCGAGAACGTGGAGCTCCCGCTCTTCTATCAGGGAGTGGGCAGACGCCGGAGGCGCGAACTTGCGATGCAGTATCTCGACAAGCTGGGCCTCGCCGGATGGGCCTCGCACTATCCCAACGAGATGTCGGGCGGCCAGAAGCAGAGGGTGGCGATTGCCCGGGCGCTCATCACCAGCCCCAAGATAATCCTCGCCGACGAGCCCACCGGAGCCCTCGACTCCTCCACTTCGGAGGAAGTGATGCAGCTGCTCGGCAATCTCAACCGCGAGGAGGGCGTTACCATCATAGTAGTGACGCACGAGAGCGGAGTAGCCAACTGCACCGACAAAATCATACACATCAAGGACGGCGTCATAGGCGAAATCGAAGACAACAGCGCCCACCGCGCCTCGGTATTCGGCGCCGGAAGCATCATGAAATGAGAAACCTGCTGCACGAAATCTGGGAAAGCGTCCGTCGCAACAAGCTGCGCACCTGCCTCACCGGATTCGCAGTTTCCTGGGGCATTTTCATGCTCATCGTCCTCCTGGGCACGGGAAACGGCCTGATGAACTCCTTCGACCAGAACGGAAGCAGCTTCGCGTCGAACACTGCCAGCGTCAGCGGAGGCTACACCTCCAAGCCCTACGACGGCCTCAAGGCCGGAAGGCGCATACGCCTCAACGACGGCGACCTCGACATTACCTCGGGCGAGCTTTTCGCAGGCATTATCGACGATGTAGTGGCAACCGTGGGCACCCGCGTTACGGTATCTTACCGCGACAAATCATTCTCGGGCTATATGGACGGCGAGTACCCGGCCATAATGAAGATGGAGAAGATAGAGCTCAAGGAGGGCCGCTTCATAAACGAGAGGGATATCCGCGAGCGGCGCAAGGTGGTGGTACTGCCCGAAAGTACCGCGACCAATCTCCTGGAAAAGGGCAAGGCGGCCTCGTCTCTCGTGGGCGAATACATAAAGGCCGGAGGGCTGGCTTTCAGGGTGGTGGGCATAACCAGGGCCGACCACGGACGCAACGACAACTTCTTTTACGCCCCCTTCTCGACAGTCAAGACCGTCTTCGGCAAGGGAGAGGAGCTGGGCAGCATCAGCTTCACCTTCCACGGGCTCGACGACCTCGAGGCCAACGAAGCCTTCGAAAAGCAGTACAAGGCCGCAGTCAACCTTCACCACAGGGCTGCTCCCGACGACAACCGCGCCCTCTGGGTGTTCAACCGTTACACCTCCGACCTCCAGATGAAAAAGGGCCGCAGAATACTCGACGTCGCACTCTGGATAATAGGCCTCTTCACCTTGCTCGGCGGCATCGTGGGCGTAAGCAACATTATGCTCATAACCGTGAAGGAGCGCACCCACGAGATAGGCATACGCAAGGCACTCGGAGCCACGCCGGGCAGCATCACCATGCTGATGATAGCCGAGAGCGTCAGCATCACCGCCATCTTCGGATACATAGGGATGGTGCTGGGGATGGTGGCCTGCAGCCTGCTCGACAAGACGGTGGGGCAGCAGGCGACCGTCATCATCGACATGGAATTCAGGATGCTGGTAAATCCGGGCGTGGGCGTATCGACCGCCCTGGAGGCTACGGCGGTACTTATAATTGCAGGCACGCTGGCGGGGCTCATACCGGCCCGCAAAGCTGCCAGGGTCAGACCTATAGAAGCACTGAGAGCGGAATGAGGTTCGATATCGACAGATTCCGGGAGATTGCCGACTCGCTCCTCCGCAACCGCAGCCGCAGCCTGCTGACGGGCTTCGGCGTGTTCTGGGGAGTGTTCATGCTCCTCTTCCTGATGGGAGGGGGTCAGGGCCTCAGGCAGGTAATTTCCGCCAATTTCGAGGGCTTCGCCACCAACACCGCCCTGCTCATCCCCGACCGCACCACCAAGCCCTGGAAGGGGCTCCGCAAGGGGCGCAGCTGGAACTTCACCCAGACCGATATCGTCCGGCTGCAGAATATGATGCCCGAGATCGAGACCGTCACTCCGATGATTACCAAATGGAACACGGAGGCCAGCTTGGGGACCAACAGCTACAGCGCCTCCCTGAAGGGCGTGTACGCAGATTACGTGAAGATAGAGGAGCCGGCGATGCGCTACGGGCGCTTCCTCAACGAGGCCGACACAGCCGGAGAGAGGAAGGTCTGCGTCATAGGCAAGCAGATATACAACAGCCTCTTCCCCGAGGGGGGCGACCCCTGCGGGCAGTTCATAAAGATAGGTTCGGTGTACTACCGCGTGGCCGGAGTGAATGTCAGCAGCGGCAACATGAGCGTGGGCGGCTCGGCCGACGAGTCGGTATTCATACCTCTTCCGGTGGCCCAGAAAATATTCAACTACGGCGAGGCCGTTGACATAATCTGCCTTACGGGGCGCAGCGGGGTAACGGTTACGGAGCTGGAGACTCGCCTGCGCGGGGTGGTTGCAAGGAGCCACGGCTTCGACCCCGACGACAAGAGCGCCATGTTCATACTCGACACCGCCCAGATGTTCGCCATTGTG
>JAFSVP010000130.1 GCA_017444905.1 Bacteroidales bacterium | reverse complement strand
TGGACCTCGTTGCGGACATTGCTCTGGATGGCGTTGAACACCTTCGTCTGGGCTGTGTCGATAAGGTCGTCGACATTGATTGAGTCGTCGTAGGAGTCGCGCAGAATCTCATACGATGCCGTGATGAGGTCGCGCTGTATGGTCTTCTGCCTGAGTATCTTGATGTAAAACTCGATATGGGCGGCGGAGCCCACTCTCTCGCTCAGGTTGGCAAGGGCCACGGCCCCGCCTATTTCTTCCAGCTGCCCGCGCTCGCGCAGCCTGTTGCTGACGGTGATGATGTCAACAGGCGAATGCTCGGTGACGAGCGAACGCATCGCCTCGAAAATGGTGCGGTGCTTCTGGCTGTAGAAGCAGGATGGCGTGAGCGACTCCAGCGCCTCGTCGACGCAGGAGGGCTCGAGCATCATGGCGCCGAGCACGGCCTCCTCAACATCAAGAGCCTGAGGGGGGATTTTGCCCAACTCAAGCTCTTCTGCATCGGGGCCCTTCTTCCGGGCGGTGCCGGAAGCGGGCTTTGCGCGCGTGCCCGCCATTACTCAGGATCGGCTACGATGATGCGTCCGCAGTGCTCGCAGATGACAAGCTTCTTGCCGGAAGCAATGTCGATGATGCGCTGGGGAGTGATGGTATTGAAGCAACCGCCGCAGGAGTCGCCGTTGTAGAGAGTGACGACCGCAAGGTGGTTGTGAACGCTGTTGCGTATGCGGTCGTAGGCGCTGAGGGTACGCTCGTCGAGCTTGGCGGCGAGGGCCTCGCGGGTCTTCACGAGAACGGCCTCCTCCTTTGCAGTGGATTCGACGATGAGGGCAAGCTCGTCGCGCTTGGCGCCGAGGTCTTCGTCGAGTATGGAACAGCGGTCTTCGAGAGAGGCAATCTGGACCTTGCAGTCGTCGATGAGGACGCGGGTCTCGGCAATCTTCTTCTCGTCGATTTTGCGAAGGATGTTATTGTTCTCGAGGTCTTTGGAGATGGTGTCGAACTCACGGCTGTTGGCCACGTTGCGCAGCTGCTCGCCGAAGGCGCTGATTTTTGCGTCGAGCGAGACGATGTCTTCGTTCATGGCGGCGATATTGCCGTTGTACTGGGCAATCATTGCGCCGAGCTCTTCGATGCGGGCCTTGTATCCGCCGGCCTCCGCCTCGAGGGCGGCCACTTCGGCGGGGAGCTCTCCGCGGAGGAGAATCAGCTCCTCAATCTTGTTGTCGGCAGCCTGGAGTTCGTAGAGTATCCTGAGCTTCTCTTCGGTATTGGTTTCGGAATCTGCAAAGTTCTTCTGCAGCGAAACGAAAGTCTCACGCTCGTCGATAACGGGTATTGCCTTCTTGGTTTTCTTGGGTGTGCTCATATCCTGTTCTTTACTTATTTTCGGGAATTACAAAGGTATGAAAATTTTTCTAAATAGAGTTTTTAATATCAATAAGGCGGGCGCGGATTTCCTTCAGGGAGTCCAGCACTTGCACGGAACGGTCGACGCCCTTCCTGTCGGCCGCAAGGCGGCGTGCAGCGCCGTCAAGGGTAAGCCCCTTCTCCTTTACGAGATGGTGAATCTGCTTCAGGGCCTCGATGTCGCAGGTCGTGTACTGCCGGTTGCCCTTGGCGTTGCGGACGGGTTTGACAAGTTTCGGGAAGGAGTTCGACCAGAAACGCACGAGCGAGACCGATTCGCCCAGAATCTCTGCGACTTCGCTGATTGAGTAGTAGAGCTTTTCCATATCTTAGAAACTATTTCTTAGAAGCTGTTTAAATTTTATTGACGAGAAGATTTATGAAGATATTTTGAGACATATTTTCTGCTCGAAGAGGGAGTGTAGCCGGGTACTACATGACCGATGAGAGAAGAAAACAGGGCTAAAATAGAACATAAAGATTGATGTTGATAAAATTTAAACAGCTTCTTAATCCATTGATTGCTGAGTATATTGTCCCATAAAGAGGTAATTCGCGTAATTTTCGGGAGTTACGCTCGCAAAGATGAATCCCAGCGGGTCGAGGACAGTGGTATCGCGCCTTACCTCGTAATGGAGGTGCGGCGCGTAGGAGTTGCCGCTCATGCCCACGGTGCCGATTACCGCGCCCTTACGGACGGCCTGCCCCTGCTGAACCTTGATTTCGGAAAGATGGGCATAACGGGTCACGTATCCTCCTTTATGCTTGATGTTCACCGTGTTGCCCTCGCCCTTGCGGGACTTCTGCACCTTCTGCACAAACCCATCGGCAGGCGAGCGGACGGGGGTCTGCGGCGGAGCCATAAAGTCCACGCCGTTGTGCGTTGCCGTGGTGGTATAGAAGGGATTGATTTTCTCGCCTATGCCCGCCCCGGTAATAATATAGGAGGCGGAGTCGAGCGGAAGCGTCATCGGAGGCATTACGAACGCCGTGTCTTTAAGGGAACTGACCATATTCGCAAAGAGGCTGTCGATGCCGGCGGCCGAACGCACCAGCCGCTCCGACTTGCGGGCCGTGTAGAACACGAGCTTCGAGTCGGGAATGGAATCACTGCCGAAGAAGATGCCGAGCGACGACACGGGGTCGCCGGCCGGGGCCTCGGAATGGAACATGTCTTTGTAAATCAGCTCGTCCTTGCCTTTCAAAAGGGCCAGCTCGCTGCGCACGTGGTCGAGCCGGGGGCCGAGGCCCGGATAAAGAGCGGAATAGAGCTCGTTCTCGGCCTGGAGCGCCTTCTCCTCGTCGGTACTGTAGAAAAGAGCCACCAGCGAATAAGCTACCACGCTGAGCGACAGCACGCTGAGCAAGAACCTCAACAAGGCCCAGAGCGCCCGCGTGACGCGGTGCCCTGCCCTTCGGATTCTGAAATCCAGCCTGTCGAACTCGTACCTATTGCCTGCCACTCGTCCCCTGTTTTTTCTGTCTTTCGCCAAGAGACGAGGCCGAAGGCTTTAGATTCGCGTTCTCGGCCTGACGCTTGGCAATCATCGCCCTGTACTCCGACAGCGGCATACTCATATCCATGAAACTCATCGGGTTGACCGCCGCCCCCCTGTACAGCACCTCGTAATGCAGATGCGGCCCCGTGGACTTGCCGGAGCGCCCGACCTCGCCTATCTTGTCGCCGCGCCGGAGCGACTGCCCCACTCCCACATCAACCGTGCTGAGGTGGGCGTAGCGCGTCTTGTATCCGAAGCCGTGGTTTATCACCACCTCGTTGCCGTAACCGGAGTATTTGAAATCCACCTTCTCCACCGTTCCGTCTCCCGTGGCATACACGGGATTGCCGGTGAACGAAGCGAAATCCTGCCCGTTATGCATTGCTTTACCGCCGTACACCGGGTCGGTGCGCACACCGAAAGGGCTTGAAAGATGGTAAGTTCCCTTGCGGGGCTGAAGCGGGGGCACGGCAGGGATACAGGAGACCATATCTCCGGCCTGCTTCGCCACCAGCGCCACCTCCCCGAGAGCCACCATCTGGGTGTCGATACGGGTGTGAAGATTGTCGAGGCGCAGCCCCAGCATCTCCATCCCGCTGACCGAAGTGTCGGCAAGTGCCGCGGCCGGTATCTCTTCCAGAGCGAATATGGAGCGGTACACCAGGTTGTTGCGTGCTTCGATGTTTTCAAGCTCTCCCTCGCAGACGTCGATTTTGTGGCGCAGGACGTCGAGACGGGCCTCCCACACCGCCTTGTTGCGCTTCAGGATGGCGGTTTTCGGAAGGTCGAGGCCGAGTTTCACGAAGAGCAGCCAGAAGGCCCCGGCGGCCACCGCCACGGCAGCGGCGGACTGCCATATACGGCGCAGCACCACCCGCCACCGCGGATTGCGGTGTTCCTCATAATTCAGGGTATCCCTGTTATAAACGAGCCTCTTCTTCACTCTTCAAAGATATATGTACTACTCGCAGCGGTGCTGCGAAGGGTTGCGGAATCCTGCAAGGAAAGCCTTGATTTCCATACGCTTCTTGCCTCCGAGCTGGACTTCTCCAAGGCTCAGGAAGCCGTCGGAGGCAGCTACTGCAAGATAAGTCCTGCCGTCGCTGAAGATGCTTCCTGGGGGAGGCTTTTCGCCCCCCTCCACGGGCAGCGGCAGCTCGCGCATCACTGATGCGGAGAAAATCTTGAGCTGACGGGGTTCTGCGCCGTCGTCGCCTGCCAGCATCGTAAATGCGGCGGGCGCGGGAGAAAGGCCCCGGATAAGGTTGCGTATGTCTTCTGCCGGGCGGGCCCAGTCGATGCGGCAGAGCTCGCGGGTAAGCTTCGGTGCGGGATGCAGCACCTCCGAGCCCTGTACGAACGAACGCTGTACGCGGAGCTCCACGTTGTGCTGGAGCAAGCCCTCGACAGAGTCGCACACGAGCTTGGAGCCAATGTCCATCAGCTTGTCGTGCAGGATGCCGAAATTGTCGTCCGGAGAGATGCGGCAATCTTCCCTCATTATGATGCCTCCGGTGTCTATGTTCTTGTCTATCATGAAGGTAGTTACGCCGGTAAGCTTCTCGCCGTTGATTATAGCCCAGTTGATGGGGGCTGCTCCGCGATACTGCGGAAGGAGCGAGGCGTGCAAGTTGAAAGTGCCCAGACGGGGCATTCTCCACACCTCCTCGGGCAGCATCCTGAAGGCCACCACCACGAAAAGGTCGGCCTTGAAGGAGCGCAGCTTGTCGAGGAACTCAGGGTCTTTCAGTTTCACGGGCTGGAGCACGGGGATGCCCTTCGACACGGCAAAGCGCTTCACGGCGCTCTCGCCCATCTTGAGGCCCCGGCCCTCGGGCTTGTCGGCGACCGTCACCACCGCCACCACCTTGTATTTCCTTTCAAGCAGGGCGGCAAGCGGTGCCACGGCAAAGTCGGGCGTACCCATATATACTATCTTCGGCCTGTGGAATATGCGCTCAAGGTAGCTCAGGAGCACCCTCCAGCGCGACTTGAGAGTGTCGGTATTGAAGAGCTCGGCGTCACGCACGGCCTTGTAAGTAAGGAAGATACCTATAGGAACCAGAATATATGCCGATATGAACACGCCGTTGAAGGCGCTGAGCGTGCCCTCCTTCGCCATCTTCGTGCCTATGATATTGAGTATCCAGTAGAGCATGAAGAACAGCACCGACACGATTGCGCTCACGCCTATTCCTCCCTTCTTTATCATCGCTCCGAGAGGGGCTCCTATGAAGAAGAGGATGAAGCAGGCAATGGCCTGGGCGAACTTGATAAGGAGCTCGACGTCGGTACGGCGCAGGTAGAAGGTGGTCTGGTAGATATCGTGGTTGTAGGAAATGACTTCCGCGTGCATCTCGTCGGCCTTGGAGGAGGCAGCTTCGTAGGCGTTGTATATTTCGTCTATCGTCTCCCACTTCCAGAGGCCGTCGGGGCGGAAAGGGCTGCGCAGCCCCCCGCGGCGGGCGGTGTCGAGCTGGCTGGCCCTGGAAAATCTCGCCCCGGTGCGCATCCTGTCGTAATGAGAGGTGAGCGCGGCGGCGTTGAGACGGTCGAGCGAATCCTTCTGCGCCACGAGCTGGGCGAGGCGCATCGACTTGGCCTGGTCGCCGAAGCGGCTGGAGTCGGACTTCTCGAAGGAGTAATTCTCCAGGGGGATAATCATCTCCTCGCGGGAGAAGTCGATACGGTTCAGGCTGAAGGCAGTGTCGCGGAAGTTGAAATTGTTGTCTTCCTGATAGTTGGAGCCGTTGTAGAGAGTAAAGGTAAGATAGTCCTTGGCCTTCGACATCTTGAGGATGGCGGAGTCTGCGATGATGACGGAGGTGTTGCCGCGGTGCGCGGTATGGTCGTAAACCTGCACGTTGTACATCATCCCCGTACGGTCGTCCTGCCCGTCAACCCTGAGGACGTATCCGTCTATGCCTTCGTAGAAGGTGCCCGACGGAATCTTTATGCTCTCCTTGGTGTGGGTGATGTCGTCGCGGAGCGTGAAAATCTTGTTGTAGGCAGTAGGCACGAGGTCGTTGCCCACGAAGAAGGCGCCGACGCTTATCAGCGCCGACGCCACCATTATGGGGGCGATGAGCCTCCCGAGCGAGATGCCGGCAGCCTTGACAGCCATCAGCTCCTTGTTCTCTCCCATCGAGCCTATGACCATCATCGAAGAGAGCAGGGTGGCGAGCGGGAGGGCGGTCGGGAGTATGGTGCAGGTGCCCCACATCATGAACTCCACTATCACCCCTATGCCGAGGCCCTTGCCCACCAGCTCGTCGATGTAGAGCCAGAGAAATTGCATCATAAGGATGAAGACCACGACTACCAGAATCGCGGCGAAAGGGCCGATAAACGCCTTCAGCGTAAACCTGTCGAGCTTCTTCATCCTGTATGTTAAGCTGTTATCTGCCCGTAGCCACCCTTACGAGGGCGTCGAGAGCGGATGACAGGCCTGCAATATCCTTGCCGCCCGCAGTGGCGAGGCCGGGCTGTCCGCCGCCGCCTCCGAGTATGAACTTCGCACCCTCGCGTATGTCCTTGCCGGCGTTGCGGCCCGAGGCCACGAGGTCGTCGGAGTACATAAGCAGGAGCTGCGGCTTGCCCGCCGACTCGTATGCGGCCACGAGTGCCGTATTGGAAAGCTCCTTCTGAAGCAGCAGGGCGGTGTTGCGCAGCATTGCAGGGTCGGCGTCGATACTGGCGGAAGGGGCGATGGTGATGAGCTTGATTCCGCCCGCATCCACTGCCTGTCCGGCAAGGCGGCTTGCAAGTTCTGCAGCCTTGGCCTTTGCAAACTCTTCCGCCTGCTTCTTGAAGGTGGCGTTGTCTTCGATGAGCTTGCGTATGGCTCCTTCGAGGTCGGGGACGTTGTTGAAGAAGGCACGGGCGGTCTTCAGGAGCTCCTGCATTCCGAATACCAGTTCTTCCGCGCCTTCGCCGGTGACGGCCTCGATGCGGCGCACGCCGGCCGCTATGGCCGACTCGCCCACTATCTTGAAGAAGCCTATGTTGCCGGTGGCCGAGGTGTGGCAGCCGCCGCAGAGCTCGGTGCTGGGGCCGAAGCGGATTACGCGCACGCGGTCGCCGTACTTCTCGCCGAAGAGGGCCATTGCGCCCATCGCCTTGGCTTCGTCCATCGAAGCGTTGCGCTTCTCTTCGAGAGGGTAATTGCTGCGTATCATCTCGTTGACTCGGCGCTCGACAGCTGCGAGCTGCTCGTCGGAGAGCTTCTCGAAGTGCGAGAAGTCGAAGCGGAAGCCCTTGTCGGACACATAGGAGCCCTTCTGCTCGACGTGCTCGCCGAGGATTTCGCGCAGGGCCCTGTGAAGAAGGTGGGTGCAACTGTGGTTGTTGGCTATTTTCTGCCTGCGGGGTGCATCGACCTCAAGCTTGAAGAGGCCAGAGCAGTTCTGCGGGAGGCGCTCCGCAATGTGTATGGTAAGGTCGTTCTCCTTTACCGTGTTGAGTATTGCGATGCGCTCGCCGTCGGCCGATTCTATCCATCCGGTGTCGCCGACTTCGCCGCCCATCTCGCCGTAGAACGGGGTGCGGTCGAAGACGAGCTGGAGCATCGTCCTGTTCTTCTGGACCACTGTACGGTGGCGCAGGAGGCGGACTTCGTCGCCCGCGGTCTTGTCGTATCCGAAGAACTTCGACTCGCCGGGGAAGAATTCCACCCAGTCGCCGAAGTCGTTGGCGGTGGCGTTGCGGGCACGCTCCTTCTGCTTGGCGAGCTCGGCCTGGAAGCCCTCCATATCAACCTCGAAACCGTGTTCTACGGCTATGAGGCTGGTAAGGTCGATGGGGAATCCGTAGGTGTCGTAGAGCTTGAAGGCGTCGGCGCCGGGGATGGTTTTCGTGGCCTTGTTCTCTCTGATGCAGTCGTCGAGAAGGCGACTGCCGCGGTCGAGGGTGCGCAGGAAGGCAAGCTCCTCCTCGCGGATAACCGACTCTATAAGTTTCTGCTGTGCAGGGAGTTCGGGGTAGGCTTCACCCATATCCTCGACGAGCTGCGGGACGAGCCTGCAGAGGAAGGGCTCGCTCATTCCGAGGAAGGTGTAGCCGTAGCGGACGGCACGGCGCAGGATTCTGCGGATGACGTAGCCCGCCTTGACGTTGCCGGGCAGCTGGCCGTCGGCTATCGAGAAGCTGATGGCCCTGATATGGTCGGCAATTACGCGCATCGCCACGTCGGTCTCGTGGCTCTCGCCGTAGCGGTGGCCGCTGAGTTCGCCGATTTTGGCGAGCATCCCGGTGAAAACGTCGGTGTCGTAGTTGGAGTTCTTGCCCTGGAGCACGGCGCAGAGGCGCTCGAAGCCCATTCCGGTGTCGATGTTCTTGGCAGGGAGGGGTTCGAGGTGGCCGTCGGCCATGCGCTGGTACTGCATGAACACGAGGTTCCAGATTTCGATGACGTGAGGGTCGGACTTGTTCACGAGCTCCCTTCCGGGTACGCCGGAGGCCTTTTCTTCGGGGGTGCGGATGTCGATGTGTATCTCCGAGCTGGGGCCGCAGGGGCCGGTGTCGCCCATCTCCCAGAAATTGTCGTGCTTGTTGCCGAGTATCACGTGATCGGCGGGAAGGTGCCTGAGCC
>JAFSVP010000129.1 GCA_017444905.1 Bacteroidales bacterium | reverse complement strand
GGTTCCAGGTCATGCCGAGCGCCTGCCCCCTCGGGAGGATGGACACCTTCAGCACGGGGTCGCAGCCGGGCAGGAGCCATCCTGCAACGGCGTGTCCGGCCTCGTGGAAAGCAGTAAGACGCTTCTCTTCGGGCGACATAATAGTCTTTTTGCGCTCGATGCCGCCCACTACGCGGTCCACGGCATCCATGAAGTCCTGATTGTCGATGGTGGACTTGTTCTTGCGCGCCGCGGTGAGGGCGGCCTCGTTGCAGACGTTGGCGATATCTGCTCCGGAAAAACCCGGAGTGTGCTTGGCTATGCCCTCGATATCGAAGGAAGAATCAAGCTTGAGGCCCTTCAGATGGACTTCGAATATCTCCTTGCGCTCGTTAAGGTCGGGAAGAGTGACGTTTATCTGGCGGTCGAACCTTCCGGCGCGCATAAGGGCCTTGTCGAGAATGTCGGCGCGGTTGGTGGCGGCGAGCACTATGACGCCGCTGTTGGTCCCGAAGCCGTCCATCTCGGTAAGCAGCTGGTTCAGAGTATTCTCACGCTCGTCGTTGCCCGAGAAGCCCACGGTCTTGCCGCGAGCGCGGCCAACGGCGTCGATTTCATCGATGAAGACGATGCAGGGAGCCTTCTCCTTGGCCTGGGCGAAAAGGTCACGCACGCGCGAAGCTCCCACGCCCACGAACATCTCCACGAAGTCGGAGCCGCTGATGCTGAAGAACGGGACGTCGGCCTCGCCTGCGACTGCCTTGGCAAGCAGGGTCTTGCCTGTTCCGGGAGGCCCTACGAGCAGGGCGCCCTTCGGAATCTTTCCTCCGAGGCCCGTATATTTGCCGGGATTCTTCAGGAAATCGACGATTTCCATCACCTCCTCCTTGGCCCCGTAGAGACCAGCCACGTCCTTGAAGGTGACGTTCACTTTATTCTTGTCGGCGACCTTCTGGCCCACCTTGCCCACGTTGAAGGGGTTCATACCTCCCCCGGGGCCTCCGGGACCGCCCATATTGCGGCTCACGCCCCGCATCATGAACACCCAGAACAGGATAATTACGGCCACGGGGAAAATCCATTCAAAAATGCCCTGCCAAAACTTGGAATCGTTCTCGATGACGAGCTTCACGGCCTTTTCCGAAGGCAGCTGCCCGTTCAGGCCGGCAAACGCCTCCTCGGGGTCGAACTTGGTGGAAGTGAGGAAGTAAAGCTGCGGCGAGGACTTCGGGGGCACGCCTCCCTTGAAAAGCTCCGAATACTTTGTTACAGCTTCGGGGCGCAGCGACACGCTTCCGCGGAAATCGTTGCGGACGTAAGTGACTTCACGCACGTCGCCAGAGAGAATCATGCTTTCAACTTGCGCCCATTCCACCTTCACGGGGTCGGCGTCACGGTTGTTGAAGAGCATCCAGCCTATCAGGAGAATCAGGACCAGGTACAGCCAGCTGAAATTGATGCGGATTACTCGTTTATTTTGTTTTTGAGACATCTTTACGATAATTTTGCACGCAAATATACAACAAAAATGGAGCCGCGCCACCATACCGACGATATATTATGGTTCGATTCCCTGGAATCCACCAACAGGACCGCACGGGAGCTGTCCGGAAGCCTTGACAATTTGTCAGTTCTGGCGGCCCGCGAGCAGACTGCCGGGCGCGGCCAGGGCAGCCACGGCTGGACTTCGGCCCCGGGAGAGAATCTCACCTTCAGCGTTCTTTTCCGTCCGTTGCAACTGGATGCCGCCGACATCCTGCTCCTCACCTGCGCCGTTACCCTCGGCATACGGGACTATCTTTTTTCAAAGGACGTGAAAGCCCGCATCAAATGGCCCAACGACATCTGGGTTGCGGACAGAAAGATTTGCGGAATCCTCATCGAGAACCGTCTGGACGCTGGCCTCGTGGCAGAAAGCATAATAGGCATAGGGTTCAACCTCAACCAGCAAGGCTGGCCGCCGGAGATTCCCAACCCGGTGAGCCTGAGGCTCCTTACAGGCAAAGAGTATAAGCCCGAAACTGAACTCCACGCGCTCGCATGCCGCATAAGGGAGCGCCTTCGGCGTCTCGACTCCGGCAAAGGCGCTGCGCTTCAGGAAGAGTTCCTTCGATAGATGGAAAAATTTGACTATATTCGCAAGGATGAGGGATGAAGCAAGGGCAATAGCACTGGCGGCACTGGAAGGCGAGACGCGATACGACGGCTCGCCGTTCATAACGCACGCCGACGGGGTTGCCGACATCGTCACCCGCGAAATCGGCCTGCCTGAAAGCTGCGCCGCAGCCGTTTATCTGCACGAAGCCACCCGCGGAGGCAAGGAAGTCGGGGGGCTTGAAGCCTTTCCGGCCGAAGTGAGGATGATGGCCGAAGGCCTCAACAGGATATCCACCATCAAGCCCAAGGACACCCGGCTCGAGGCCGAGAACTACAAGCGGCTGATAGTCCAGTACTCCACCGACCCGAGAGTGAGCGTCATAAAGATTGCCGACAGGCTTGAGGTGATGCGCCACCTGGCGATGTTCCCGAAATCCTCGCGCGAGCAGAAGCTGCTCGAAACGCTGATGCTGTACATGCCCCTTTCGCACCAGCTGGGGCTCTACAGGATAAACGCCGAACTTGGCGACATATACCTCCGCCATGCCCTTCCGCAGGAGTGGCGAGGCATTACCAACAAGCTGAAAGCCACTGAGAAAGACAGGGAGCGCCTTACGCGCGAATTCATAGAGCCCCTGAAAGTGAAGCTCTCGGAGGCAGGCATTTCCTACAAGCTCAAGGTGCGCACCAAGAGCGCCTATTCCATCTATCGCAAGATGCAGGTGCAGAAGGTTCCCTTCGAGGGCGTGTACGACGTGTTCGCCATACGCTTAATAATCGACTGTGAACCCGACCCCCAGCTTGAGAAGGCTCTATGCTGGAAGGTATTTTCTTACGTCACCGAAGAATACGAATCCGATACGACCCGCCTTCGCGACTGGATAAGCACGCCGAGGCCAAGCGGCTATGAATCGCTGCACATAACGGTAAGGAATCGCAGCGGCAACTACCTCGAAGTGCAGATACGCACCCGCCGCATGGACGACGAGGCCGAGAACGGAAAGGCCTCCCACTGGGCCTACAAGGGCATCCGGCAGGAGGAAGCCACGGCCCGCTGGCTGCAGTCGGTTCGCGACGCCCTGGAAAACCCCTTCGATGCCAAGGGTGAAGACCTCCCGGAGCCTCCCGACAAAGAGATATTCGTTTTCACACCCTCCGGCGAGCTGAGAATCCTGCCCAAAGGCGCTTCCGTGCTGGATTTCGCCTTCAACATACATTCAGGCCTCGGGGCCAGGTGCACGGGAGGCAGGGTTAACGGCAAGGCCGTCCCGATACGCGAGAAGCTCCATACCGGCGACGTGGTGGAGATTCTCACCCAGAAGAACCAGCGCCCCACCCGCGACTGGCTGGGCTGGGTGGTGACATCCAAGGCCCGCAGCAAAATCAAGCTCGAACTCGACGCCGACGAGCGCAAGCGCGCCGCAGAAGGGCGCGAGCTGCTCGAGCGGAGGCTGCGCAACTGGAAGCTGGAGTTCCCCGACGCCCTGAAGTCGGAGTTCATGAAGGCCCGAAAATACGGCTCCGTACTCTCTTTCCTTGCCGCCGTGGGAGACGGAGACATCGACGTAAACGAAATAAAAACCTTCATCCTGGAAAAGGCAGAAGCCCGGCAGGAAGAAGCTGCCGCGCCGGTACAGGAGGCCCGGTATCCGCTCTACAGCGGCTCCGGAGACGATATCCTCGTACTGAACGCCCGCGACGTAAAGGGTCTCGAATACAAAATGGCAGCCTGCTGCAATCCGGTGTTCGGCGACGACGTGTTCGGCTTCGTCACCCGCAGCGCAGGCATCAAGATACACCGTATGTCCTGCCCGAACGCGGCAAGGCTGATGGACAGGTATCCTTACCGCATCCAGAAGGTGGTCTGGCAGGACTCCCCTTCCGCCGGCAGCTTCCAGGTATCGCTTTCCATCACGGCGGAGCCTGAAGGTCAGGTACTGGCCTCAATACTTGAAGTTACGGGGCAGTTCAGGGTGTCGGTGCGCTCGGTCGAAGTCCACGAGAACCGCAGGCAGGGCTGTTCGGAGATTACGCTCCGCATCCTCGTCCCCTCCAACCTCGAGCTCGACAAGGTAATATCGCAGGTGGGGAGCCTCAGGCAGGTGTTCAAGGTCAGGAGGTTGTAGGGCTTTTTTCGGGCATGCCCCGTAATTTTCAAAAAAGAGTTGCTATCTTTGCACGATATGGCAGACCAGATTAATTATACCGACGACAACATACGCACCATAGAAGGCACGCAGCATATAAGGCTGCGTCCGGGTATGTACATAGGCCGGCTCGGCAACGGCGACTCGCCCGGCGACGGCATCTACGTACTCCTCAAGGAAATCATCGACAACTGCATCGACGAGTTCGCGATGGGCTACGGCAAACAGGTGCAGATTACCGTCGACGGGAAAGAGGCGACGGTGCGTGATTTCGGGCGCGGCATTCCTCTCGACTCAGTCGTGAAGGCCGTCAGCATCCTCAACACCGGAGGCAAGTTCGACGACAAGGCGTTCAAGAAGTCGGTAGGCCTCAACGGCGTGGGCACCAAGGCGGTGAACGCCCTCTCC
>JAFSVP010000128.1 GCA_017444905.1 Bacteroidales bacterium | reverse complement strand
GTTTCGTCATAGGCAAGCTGCACAGCCTCGTAACCGTCGGTTTCGAGAGTGCGGAGCTGCGTGACAACGCACGGACCAGCCTCGATAACAGTGCACGGCACGTTCTTGCCGTCGGCACTGAAAACGGAAGTCATTCCGATTTTCTTTCCAATTAATCCAGGCATTGGTTTGTTAATTAATTGATACTTAATGTTTTATTACCCACTACACATTTTAGCGGGGTGCAAAGATACAACTAATTTTTTGATTTTCAAACTTTTGTCTTATGTTTGCATTACAAACAGTCCGGATTATGAAAAGTTACAGGAACGAATGCGTCGCGTGGATACGCGGCTGGTTCGAAAAGAACGGCCCCCGCTGCTGCGCAGTTCTCGGAATGAGCGGAGGCAAGGACAGCACCGTGGCGGCCGCCCTCTGTGCGGAAGCCCTCGGCCCCGAAAGAGTGGTCGGCATAGCGATGCCCGCAGACGGGCAGGGCCTCAACTGCGCCGACGAAATTTGCAAGTATCTCGGGATACGCTATCTGTGCCTCCCCATCGGCAAGATAGAATCCTCCTTCGGAGAGCTCGGAGCCCTGATGCCAGGAAAAGAATTCTCTCTCCAGACAAGGCAGAACATCCCTCCCCGCATACGGATGACGATGCTCTATGCCGCCGCCCAGACCCTCGGCGGAATGGTTGCCAATACCTGCAACCTGAGCGAAGATCATATAGGTTACGCCACCCTCTACGGCGACGCGGCCGGCTCCTTCTCTCCGCTCGGCAAGCTCGTGGTGCAGGAGGTGCTGGCGATAGGCGACGACATGGGCCTCCCCCGCGAATGGGTGCACAAGACTCCCGACGACGGCCTGCCCGGCTCCATGCCCGACGAGGCCAAGTTCGGCTTCAGCTACGCCGTGCTCGACCGCTACATACGCGAGGGCGTGTGCGACGACCCTGCGGTGAAGGAGAAAATCGACTCCATGCACCGGCGCAATCTCTTCAAGACCGAAATCCTGCATATCCCCACCTTCATCCCGAGCCTATGAGCGCTGAGAAAGCAGAAAAAATCGCACGCCTGAGGGCGCTGATGCGCGCCCGCGACTGGGACGCGGTGATTCTCACCGGCTCCGACCCCCACGGAAGCGAATACCCCGCCGAACGTTACAAGCTCATACGCGAGCTGACCGGATTCACCGGCGAGGCTGCCGACGTAGTCGTAACCGCCGAACACGCGGGCCTCTGGACCGACTCCCGCTACTTCATCCAGGCCCTCAGGCAGCTTGAGGGCACCGGGGTGGAGCTGCACAAGACAAGGGTCCCCGGGCAGGTGCTCATCCCCGAATGGCTTGCCTCCGCCTTCGCCGACTCCCCCGAAACCGTGCTTGCCGTCGACGGCGAGAGCATAGCCTTCGAAACGGTGTCACAGATACGCACCGCCCTTGAAGAAGCCGGCACTTCGGTGCTGATAGCCGATGCATCCGACTTGGCCACGGTGATTTGGAGCGGGCGTCCTCCCATCCCGCAGACCCCCGTTTTCAGCGTCGAATGCGGAGAGAGCAGGGCCGACAGGATAGAGATGCTGCGCCGCCGCTGCGCTGAAGCGGGGGCTGACGGCATACTTCTCAGCGCCCTCGACGAGATTGCCTGGACGCTCTGCGTTCGGGGCTCCGACATAGAATACAATCCTTATATTATAAGTTACCTGCTCGTCACCTCCGGCGAATGCCGCTGGTACGTGCTCAAAGACGGCGTGGAAGACCCCGTGACGGAGCAGACCTTAGGCACGCTGGACTCCGAAGGCATACGCATCGAAGCTTATGCCGACGTTACCGAAGGACTCCCGGACTTCGCAGGGATGAAGCTGCTCACCGACACTTCCTCGCTCAACTACAGGCTGGCCTGCGCCTTCGCTCCCGCAGGAGTGGAGATGATAACGGCGGCAAGCCCCGTCAGGGCGGCCAAGGCCGTGAAGAACGCATTCGAAATCAACGGAATGCGCAGCGCCCACGTGCGCGACGGAGTGGCGATGGTGCGCTTCCTGCGCTGGCTGGAGAGGTCGCTGGCCGCCGACCGCAGGGTCAGCGAGTGGGACGCCGCCGTAAAGCTCGGCGAGTTCAGGGCCGAAGGCGAGGGGTACCTGGGCGACAGTTTCGAGACCATCTCGGCATACGGCCCGGGAGCGGCTCTCCCCCATTACGTGACACCCCGGAGCGGGGCTCCCCTGCTCGAAACGAGGGGACTGTATCTCTGCGACTCCGGCGGGCAGTACCTCGACGGCACCACCGACATCACCCGCACCATCTCCTTGGGAGAATGCACCCCTCTCGAGCGCGAGGACTACACCCTCGTACTGAAAGGGCACATAGACCTTGCCATGGCGGTGTTCCCGGCCGGCACTCCCGGATGCCGCATCGACGCGCTTGCACGCGAGCCCCTCTGGAGGGCGCATCGCGACTACGGGCACGGCACCGGCCACGGCGTAGGCTTCCTTCTCGGGGTCCACGAAGGTCCCCAGAGCCTGAGGCAGGACCTCAACCCCGTGCCTTTCGAGCCCGGGATGATAGTTTCCGACGAGCCCGGCATCTACCGCGAGGGCAGCCACGGTGTAAGGCACGAGAACCTGCTCCTGTGCGTACAGGACGAAAGCAATGATTTCGGCTCCTGGCTGCGCTTCGAGCCTCTTACGCTCTGCCCCTTCGACACTTCGGCGATAGACTACGACCTGCTTGACCGCCGGGAAAGGGAATGGCTGGACGCCTATCACAAGAAGGTGTGGACGGAGCTCTCGCCCCTGCTCGACGAAGACACGGCCCGCTGGCTGGAGCGGAAATGCTTTGCCTGACGGCCCGGGCGGCCTTGCGCAGGAGTGCGGGTATATTTTTTGCTGTGACAAAGTCTCTACTGACATAATAAAACGAAATCAATATGGAAAGAGAAGATCCACTCGAAAGAATCGAAAGGCGCGAACGTGAGAAGAAGCAGAACGGCGGGGCCAGAACCGCCGTCGTACTGCTTGCCGTTGCCGCAGTGGCTCTCGGAGGCACCCTTGCATACGTATGGACGCAGAAAAGCAGCCTCATCAACGAGCTCAATATCGACAAGCAGGCGCTTACCGAACAGATAATAGCCCTTCAGGGCGACTATGAGAACCTGTCGTCGGAGTACGACGCCATCAACCTCCAGCTCGACTCTTCGCGCGAGGAGGTGGCCCAGCTCGTGGAGCGTATCAAGAACACCGAGGCCAGCAACCGCGCGAAGATGCGCCAGTACGAGAAGGAGCTCGGCACGCTGCGCTCGATAATGCGCAACTACATAGTGCAGATAGACTCCCTCAACCAGCTCAACCACAAGCTCACCGTAGCGGCGGCCAACGCCCGCAAGGAGGCGGCCGAGCACAAGAAGATGAACGAAGAGCTCACTGCGCAGGTTGAAGACCTGTCGGGCAAGGTGGCCACCGGCTCCGTCATCAAGGCGCGCGGCCTCAGGGCCGAGGCACACAACGCCAACGACAAGGTCGTGGACCGCAGCGGACGGGTCCAGAGGCTGCTTGTAACTCTCAGTCTCATCGAGAATTCGCTGGCCGAGCCGGGGCCCGTGAGGGTGTACGTGCGCGTAACCGACCCTGCCGGCAACCTTCTTGACGACGGGCGCAACGTGAGTTTCACCTGCGAGGGGCAGACGCTTGCCGCCACGGCTTCGCGCGAGGTCGATTACGAAGGGGCCGAGGTCGAGCTCAGCATCTACGTAAACAATATCCCCGCCTTCCAGAAGGGCATTTACACTATCGAGGCCTACACCTCGCAGGCAAAGCTCGGCACGACCGAACTTATGCTCCGATGATTTACGTTCACGTTCCGTACTGCAGGAGTTTCTGCAAATACTGCGACTTCTACTCGGAACGTTCGGCTCCGCGGTCGTCCTTCGTGGATGAAATCTGCCGCGAAATCGTGCTGAGGCGCGATGAAATAAAGGCTTCGGAAGCCATCGACACGCTCTATTTCGGAGGCGGCACCCCGTCGGTGCTGCCTCTGTCGTATCTGGAGCGCATCGCATCCGCCTGCGGGAAGAATTCCCACAGGGAATGGACGGTGGAAGTGAATCCCGACGACATTACCCCGGAATACGCCGCAGGCCTTGCCGCCCTCGGAGTGAACCGCGTCAGCATGGGCGTGCAGTCGCTAGACGACGCTCTTCTTGGCTGGATGAACCGCAGGCACGACGCCGCAGGGGCCCGCAGGGCCTTCGACGCCCTGAGAGGTGCAGGCTTCGGCAATATCAGCACCGACCTGATTTTCGGTATTTCCGGGCTGACCGCCCAAATGCTCCGCTCTACGCTCGAAGGCCTGCTGCAGTGGCGCCCGGAGCACATTTCAGCATACCAGCTGTCGGTGGAAGAAGGCAGCGCCCTCGGAAGGCTGGCCGCCAAAGGCCTGTACCGCGAGATGGAAGACTCCGCGTGCAGGATGCAGTACGAACTTATATGCCGCACTCTCGCGGAAGCGGGCTACGAGCACTACGAGATTTCCAACTGGGCCCTGCCGGGCTTTCGGGCCGTACACAATTCCGCCTACTGGACAAGGGCTCCGTATGCCGGTTTCGGCCCGGGAGCCCATTCCCTCCGCATCGACGGAGCGCTCCAGGTACGCAGCTGGAACTCGCAGAGGCTTTCGGGATGGACGGACGAATCGGAGACTCTCACCGCAGAAGAAATACGCACCGAGCGCATTATGCTGGGCCTTCGCACCGCTGACGGGGTGGAGGCATCCCTTCTGCCGGAGGGCGCCGCAGAGGAGTGCCGCCTGGCAGCGTCGGAGCTTCCCGGCAGGCTGCGGATACCGGAAGAGAATTTCTTCGTCTCCGACGATATCATCTCCACGATTCTTAGTATCTTTGCAATATGAAACATCTCAACAACTCCGTTTATTACATAGGCGCCGACGACCTCGATATCGACCTGTTCGAGAGCCAGTACGTCGTACCCGAAGGCGTCTCCTACAATTCCTATCTGATTCTGGATGAGAAGATTGCCATCCTCGACACCTGCGACGCGCGCCGCGGCGAAGAATGGCTTGCCAACATTGAGGAGGCCCTCGGCGGCCGCACCCCCGACTACCTCGTGGTACACCATATGGAGCCCGACCACTCCTCGCTCGCGGCAAAGGCGATGGAGCTCTACCCGTCGCTCACCCTCGTGGCGAGCACCCAGGCCCTCCGCATGCTGCCCCAGTTCTTCGAGGGCATCTGCCTGGACGGCAGGACGATGGTCGTGAAGGAAGGCGACGTACTGAATCTCGGAGTGCACAGCCTGCGCTTCATCGCAGCGCCGATGGTTCACTGGCCGGAGGTGATGGTCTCGTTCGACGAGGCCGACGGAGTGCTGTACAGCGCCGACGGCTTCGGCAAGTTCGGAGCCCTCTCGAAGTGCGGATTCTACGGCCGCGACGATGATGACTGGGCCTGCGAGGCACGGCGTTATTACTTCAATATAGCAGGTAAGTACGGAGCGCAGGTGCAGGCTCTGCTCGCCAAGGCATCCTCCCTGCCAATCAAGGCCATACGCCCCCTGCACGGCCCCATCCTTGAAGACAATCTCGGCTACTATCTGGGCCTCTACGACACCTGGAGCGCCTACCGCCCCGAGACCGACGGCATCTTCATAGCAGTCGCTTCCATCCACGGAGGCACGCTTGCAGCGGCCCGCAGGCTCGAAGAGATTCTGAAAGAGAAGATTGCCGCCGCCGGCCTGAACCCCGCACCGAAGGTGGTGCTGAGCGACCTCTGCCGCAGCGACTTTGCCGAGAACGTGGAAGACGCCTTCCGCTATCCCAGGCTGGTGGTGGCGGCATCGTCCTACGACGCAGGACTGTTCACTCCTATGTACGAATTCCTGCACCGCCTGCAAATCAAGGGCTACTGCAAGCGCACCGCTGGAATCATCGAAAACGGCTCGTGGGCCCCGTCTGCAGGCAGGGTGATGAAAGAGATGCTGGGAGCGATGAAGGAAGTCGAAATAGTCGAGCCCGCGGTCACCATCCGCAGCCGCATGAAGGAGGCTGACGTTCCCGCCCTCGAAGCTCTTGCCGACGCCCTGCTGAAATGAGGAGGGCGGAGCGATACTCGAAAGCGATAGAGTGGTTCCGTGCCAACGCCGCCGGAGCCGCAAGCGAACTGCACTTCGACAGTCCGTACCAGCTGATAGTCGCCGTGATTCTGTCGGCCCAGTGTACCGACAGGCGGGTGAATATGGTAACGCCGGCGCTTTTCGAGGCTTTCCCTGATGCGAAGGCCCTTGCCGCCGCTTCGGAGGAAAGCATTTTCAATCTTATCCGCTCCGTTTCCTACCCCAACAACAAGGCCCGCCACCTCAAGGGGATGGCTTCCAGGCTGATTTCCGACTTCGGAGGGGAGGTCCCCGGGAGCGTGGAGGAGCTGATGACGCTGCCCGGCGTAGGGCGCAAGACCGCCAACGTGGTGGCCTCCATAGTCTTCAACGAGCCCGTAATAGCCGTTGACACTCACGTTTACCGCGTCAGCCGCCGAATCGGCCTGTCAGGCGGCAAGACTCCGTTCTCCGTTGAAAAAGACCTTGAAAAGAACATTCCCGAAGAGTTCCGTGCAATAGGGCACCACTGGCTCATTCTGCACGGGCGATACGTATGCACCGCCCGCAAGCCTCACTGCAGCGAATGCGGGCTTAGAGACTTTTGCGCCCACTATGAAAAGAAGCTCCGTGAAGAAAAGCCGCGAGACTCCGCTGCCTGAAGCGGAAGAACTCGACCTTGACGCGCTGCGAGCCGGCTGCGAATCGGGGCGGGTGAAGCTCGTATGCGTGCTCGGGCCCACGGCATCGGGCAAGACGAAACTCGCCGTAAGGCTTGCCGAAGCCCTCGGGGGCGAAATCATATCGGCCGATTCGCGCCAGGTTTACCGCCGTATGGACATAGGCACCGGCAAAGACCTCTCCGACTACCACGGCGTGCCGTATCACCTCATCGACATAGCCGAGCCCGGGACGCAATACAACGCATTCCGCTTCAAGGAAGATTTCGACGCCGCCTGCAAGGCTATCCGCAGCCGCGGGCATATTCCGATACTCTGCGGAGGCACGGGGCTGTATATCTGCGCCGCCACCGGGCGTTACGATTTCAGGAGCAAAAAGCCCCTGAGCGAAGCTCCTACCACCAAGCCGGACGACGACGGGGCTGTGTTCTTCGGGACGCTCGTATCCCGCGAGGAGCGCAACGCCCGCATCGACAGAAGGCTTGACGAGAGGCTCGCCGAAGGTATGATACAAGAGGTGCAGGGGCTTCTGGACGAGGGAGTCAGTGCCTCGTGCCTTATAAGCTACGGCCTTGAATATAAATTTGTTACTCTTTATCTTACAGGAGAGCTCGATTACGCCCCCATGCGCGAGAAGCTGGCCATTGCCATTCATCAGTTCGCAAAAAGGCAGATGACCTGGTTCCGCGGAATGGAGCGCTCCGGAGTAAAGATTCACTGGATTAAACCTTAGAGAGTTATGAGCAGTCACCATGACAGCTGCCACGCGCACGAACATACACACTCGCACGAGCACGGGCATCACCACCATCATCACGCCGCCCCAAGCGAGCTGAACGCAATCTTCATCATTTCGATAGCCCTCAACCTTGCTTTCGTTGCCGTGGAGGCCGGGGTCGGCTTCTGGTCGGGCTCGCTCGGCCTTCTCTCCGATGCCGGCCACAACCTCAGCGACGTATTCAGCCTGCTTCTCGCCCTCTTCGCCTTCAAGCTGTCGGCGAGCCGGGCTACGGAGCGCTTCACCTACGGGAGGCGCAAGGGCTCCGTACTCATCGCCCTTCTGAACGCCATCATCCTTCTGGCAGCTGTGGGTGCGATACTCGTAGAGAGCATCCAGAAGATTATGGACGCATCCTCCATAGAGGTTGACGGAGGGGCCATCACCTGGACTGCCGGCGCCGGAATCATCGTGAACGGACTCACGGCCTGGCTCCTCAGCCGCAGCCAGAAGCACGACACCAACACCCGCGGAGCCTTCCTGCATATGCTGGCCGACACTCTGGTATCGGTGGGAGTGGTGGTATCGGGCATAGTGATTTCGCTTACGGGCTGGACTGTCATCGACCCCATTATCGGCATTGTCATAGCCCTCGTCATACTTGTATCCACCTGGAGCCTGCTTTCCGAGAGCCTGCGCCTCAGCATGGACGCAGTGCCCGAGGGCATCGACCCGAAGGAGGTAGAGGCCGCCATTCGGGGTGTGGACGGAGTTGAAGGAGTACACCACCTCCACATCTGGCCCATAAGCACCACGCAGACAGCCCTCACCGCCCATATAGAGCTGCAGAGCCTCGAATCGGCCCGCACCGCCCTGCCGGCAGTAAAGGCACGGATGCAGGAGCTGGGCATAAGCCACTGCACCCTCGAGCCCGAAACTTCCGACGCACCATGCACGGAGCACGACTGTGTCTGAGAAGCTGTTTTGAGAAATAAACTATTATCGAATATGAACAACAGATCTTTTTCAAGCCGGCTTAGCTGGAGAATCATCGGCATCGTGACGGTGGTATTCCTGATTTCCTTCGTGATGGTTGGGCTGGAGCTGAAGAATTTGGTAACCAACGGGTCGGAAGGAGTCTCGCAGTGGATGCTGCCGTGCAATCTGCTGGTGATGGGAGTGGTAGGCCTCGTGGTGCTGTATTTCGTCTGCCGCCGCGTAATCCGCCGTATGACGCGCCCTGTAACGGAGCTCTCGGTATCGGCCATGAATATGGCCAAGGGCAACTTCAGGGCGAAACTGCCCCGGATTGACAGCAACGACGAAATGCGCCGCCTGCACGACAGCTTCCTGTATATGGAGAACTCCATCTCAGATTATATCGGTCAGCTGAAGACCACGAGGAGCGACAACGAGCGGATGGAGTCGGAGCTCAACGTTGCGCGCACCATCCAGATGGGCATGCTGAACACCAACTTCCCCTCAGGGCTCCACGCCATGCTGAAGCCGGCCAAGGAGGTGGGAGGCGACCTCTACGACTTCATCCTCAAGGACGACGTGCTGCACGTTGCCATAGGCGACGTCAGCGGCAAGGGAGTACCTGCCTCGCTGGTTATGTCCATCACCAGGGCGATGCTTCATTTCGTTGCCACCCTGGACCTGCCCCTCAGCGAATCGGTGAGCCGCATCAACAACAGCGTGGCCGATACCAACAGCAACGATATGTTCGTGACCCTCTTCATAGCCCGCATCAACCTGAAGACTATGCAGATGGACTACTGCAACGCCGGCCATAACCCTCCAGTCATCGTTCCGCCGGACGGAAAGCCTTATTTTCTGCCTGTCAAGAGCAATCTCGCCGCCGGGTTCCTGGAAGACTTCCCCTACGAGTCGGAGTCCGTCGGGCTGGAGCCCGGAACCCGCCTCGTAGCCTACACCGACGGCGTCACGGAGGCGGAGAACGACAAGCTGGAGCTCTACGGGGAAGACAGGCTCATGGAGATTATCAGCCAGCTTGACGCCGGCATGGACGAGAAGACCGTAGTCGAGTACCTTTACCGTTCGGTGAAAGGCTTCACCGCAGGCCAGCCGCAGAGCGACGACATCACTATAATGAGCTTGAAAGTATGAAATACATATATATTCTCAACGGGCGTGCCGACAAGCAGCCTCAGTATCAGGGCCTCAGGGGCCAGATAAAAGAGATTCCCCACAGCTGGGAGCTTTACTCCACCATGGGAGAGGGCGATGCTACGCGCTTCGTACGCCTGCGCTGCGACCTTTACCCCGCCGAGGAGGTCTGCTTCGTAGCCTGCGGAGGCCTCGGCATCGCCAATGAAGTAGCCTCGGGCCTCGTGGGTTACACCCAGTCGCTGCAGGAGGCGGGGCCGCAGAGTATCAAGACCATGGCCATCATAGCCATAGGCGGCAACACGGGCGACTTCATAGTCAACTACCCCGGTCGCGATTTCTGCAGCGTGAAAGCAATGCTGGAAGGCACCGTGTCGGATATCGACGTCATCAAGGTGAACGACAGCTACTGCATAAACGTGTGTAACATAGGCTTCAACTCGAAGGTGGCATCGCGCGCCAACGAGCTTATGAGCAAGGGAAAGACCGCGCACGAAGCCTTTACGCGCGGCGTCATCAACGCCGTTCTCACGAGCCGCTACAACCGCATCAAGGTAACGGTTGACGGGGAGCGGATTGCCCGCGGCTTTATGCTTCTCTGCACGCTGGCCAACGGAAGGCGAGTGGGCGGCGAATTCAACTGCGCGCCTGGCGCAGTCCTGGACGACGGACTCATAGACGTATGCTATTTCCGCGCGATGAGCCTGCTGCGCTTCCTTAAACTCGTGCCTCTCTACCGCAAGGGCAGGCACATAGGCAGCCGCGCCGGGAAGAACCGCGTCCTCTACCGCCAAGCCCGCAAGGTGACGGTAAGCAGCAGCGACATTATCGACATCTATATCGACGGCGAACAGCTGCCCGGCTCATACTTCGAAGTCAGCATCCTTCCCGCCGCCCTGCCGCTCCGCCTGCCGCCGCAGCAGGAGGGCGCATAAAGGCGCTCCTCATATCCCGCGCTAAAAATCGGACGACTGGCAATCAACAAGAAAGCCCAACACTCCGGACCAGGAAAAGATATTTGGAAGCCGGAATAGTACTGCGGAATTCACAGATACGCAAAAAGGGAGCCGAAGCTCCCTTTTTGTGGTCCCTGCAGGGCATGATCCTGCGACTCCCTGATTATGAGTCAGGTGCTCTAACCAACTGAGCTAAGGGACCTTACCGTTTAATCTATCACACTTTGATTTCGACTTCCACGCCGGAGGGCAGCTCGAGCTTCATCAGGGCGTCAACGGTCTTGGCGTTGGAGTCCTCGATATCGAGAAGCCTGCGGTAGGAATCGAGCTCAAACTGCTCGCGCGCCTTCTTGTTGACGAAGGTCGAGCGGTTGACGGTGAAAATCTTCTTGTTGGTAGGAAGCGGAATAGGGCCGTTGACCTTCGCTCCCGTGGACTTCACCGTGTCAACGATCTTTGCCGCCGACTTGTCGACGAGCATATGATCGAAAGACTTGAGTTTAATTCTGATTTTCTGACTCATATTGTTTTGTTTCTTGAATTACATCATTATTCGTCGTCCGAAGTGAAGCGGTAACCGCTCTTCTCCACAATCTCCTTGGACATTGCTGCGGGCACCTCCTCGTAGTGGTCGAAGGACATAGTGCTGGTGGCACGCCCCGAAGACAGGGTGCGGAGGACCGTCACGTAACCGAACTGCTCCGACAGGGGTACGAAGGCCTTGATGATGCGGGCGCCGTTGGCGGTGGAGTCCATTGCGGTAATCTGGCCGCGGCGGCGGTTCAGGTCACCAACAATCTCACCCATATAATCTTCGGGAGTCACGACCTCGAGCGACATAACCGGCTCGAGCAGGACGGGCCTGCACTTGGGACAAGCGTGGCGGAAAGCCATGCGGGCCGCAAGTTCGAACGACAGCTGATCAGAATCGACCGGATGGTATGAGCCATCCAGCAGAGTGACTTTGAGAGACTGGACTTCGTAACCGGCGAGAACGCCGTTGGCCATTGCCGATTCGAAGCCCTTCTGTACACTGGGAATGAATTCCTTGGGAATGTTGCCGCCCTTGACCACGTTCTCGAACTGGAGACCGCTCACACCTTCGTCGGCAGGGCCGATTTCAACGATAATGTCGGCGAACTTGCCACGGCCGCCGGTCTGCTTCTTGAACACCTCGCGGTGCTGCACGGAAGCGGTGACAGCCTCTTTATAGTTGACCTGGGGGGCTCCCTGGTTGATTTCGACGCCGAACTCTCTGCGGAGACGGTCGACGATGATATCGAGGTGAAGCTCTCCCATACCGCTGATGACGGTCTGGCCGGTTTCGCTGTCAGACTTGACGGTGAAGGTGGGGTCTTCCTCGGCAAGCTTCGAGAGTGCTACTCCCAGCTTGTCAAGGTCGGCCTGGGTCTTGGGCTCCACGGCGATACCGATGACGGGATCGGGGAACTCCATCGACTCAAGCGAATAGCGGTGATTGTCGGCACAGACGGTGTCGCCCGTGCGGAGGTCCTTGAAGCCGACGGCCGCACAGATGTCTCCTGCCTCCACGAACTCGATGGGGTTCTGGTGGTTGGAGTGCATCTGGTACAGGCGTGCCACCCTTTCCTTCTTGCCGGAGCGGGAGTTCATCACGTACGTGCCAGCATCGAGGTGCCCTGAATAGGCACGGATGTATGCCAGACGGCCCACGTAAGGGTCGGTAGCGATTTTGAACACCAGCCCGCAGAAGGGGGCGGAGGCGTCGGGAGCGAGACTCACTTCCTTCTCGTCGGCCATGTTGGTCGCTTTGGTATTGCCCTTGTCGAGAGGCGAAGGCAGGTAACGCATCACGGCGTCGAGAAGGAACTGGACACCCTTGTTCTTGAACGAGGAGCCGCAGCAGGCGGGAACAATCTGCATTGAGATGGTACCCTTGCGCAGGGCTGCGATAATCTCGTCCTCGGTAAGGGAGTCAGGATCCTCGAAATACTTCTCCATCAGGGTATCGTCACACTCGGCGGCGGTTTCAACGAGCTTGTCGCGCCAGAGCGCAACCGCGTCCTTCATATCTTCGGGCACGGGTGCGTATTCGTAGTTGACGAGCTCTTCGCTGCCGTTGTAGAGGATAGCCCTGCGGGAAATAAGGTCAACGATTCCCTGGAATTTTTCCTCGGAGCCGATGGGGAGGCAGATGGGAACTGCCGTAGCCCCGAGCTTGGCCTTGATCTCTTCGACACAGGCGAGGAAGTCCGCGCCCACCCTGTCCATCTTGTTGACGTAGGCGAGCTTCGGGACCCCGTACTTGTCGGCCTGGCGCCAGACGGTCTCGCTCTGCGGCTGGACCTTGCCCACGGCGCAGAACGTCGCCACGGTGCCGTCCAGTACGCGGAGCGAACGCTCCACCTCCACGGTGAAGTCCACGTGACCGGGAGTGTCGATGAGGTTGATCTGGTAAAGATCGCCCCCGTAGTGCCAGAACGCGGTGGTGGCGGCGGAGGTGATGGTAATACCACGCTCCTGCTCCTGCACCATCCAGTCCATGGTTGCGGCACCTTCGTGCACCTCGCCGATCTTATGGGTCTTGCCCGTGTAGTAGAGGATGCGCTCGGACGTAGTGGTCTTGCCGGCATCG
>JAFSVP010000127.1 GCA_017444905.1 Bacteroidales bacterium | reverse complement strand
GCGACCGCAAGATCGTTTCTGGCGCCCGCCCTCGTGTTTCTCACCGTTCTACCCGGCGAATAGTAGGGCTTGGCACCTGGGGTGTCTTTATTGGCGAGTACAGGTTTGCCTTCCTCATTTCTTACCGTATATCCCATAAGACGGCGGCTGTACGGGTCGGAGTATTCCACACCCCCTTCGTTCAAAAACCGGCCACGACCCGGGTCTTTCCTGTCTTCTGCCTGCATACCGGGGGTTGTGTACGTCTTGTTCCTAATGTGTTCGGTCTGGTCGTAAAGCTGAGTGCGCAGCTTCGCCATCTGCTGGATATCGGGATTGTTTTTGAATGTTTCTGCGGCCTCGTTCATGGCCTGACCATACTCAGGGCTGCCGCTTGCGCTCGTGCCAGCCAGTCGCTTCACCTTGGCGTCAAAATCTGTGACAGCTTCCCGCTTTTTCGGACTCCCGGGATACGCTATTCTGTCGTGGTCCCGCATAAGCCGTTTTCTTTCCAGCATTGCCTGCTGGGCGCCTTCTCCAATGCTGTTCCAGTACCCTGGCATTGGGCCTAACTCATCCTCGTTCCAATCGACAGCCTGCTTAATCAGATTCCTGGCCCTGAAAAGACGGGCGGCGTCGAAAAAGCCCATCCCGGCTTCCGCGCACTTGCCTAGAAATCCTATCAGAAAGTCACCTTTAGCCATTGCGCCCCCTCTACATCACCTTGAACACATACTTCAGGATCAGCGGGATGCAGAAGCCAAGGATCGCGCTCGCGCCCACCATTATGCCAACACTCTTGGACAACTGGATGGTAAGTCGGTCCAGCTTCTCCCCGTTTGACTTGAGTTCCTCGTTCATCTCAACCAGTCTCCTGTCCAGGTCAGAGTACTTGTTTCGAAGCTCCACGATCTCTGTCGTGAGAGCCGGTCGCCCGTTTCCGATGTACAGAGTCTTCTTGATCTGCTGTACATCTCCTTCAAGCCTTGCAAAGTCGTCACCCATACTGCACCTTCCCTCTTAAAGTTGTGCCGACTCCGCGTCCTCGCGGCCAATGGCACGTTCGCGGAGCTTGAGCGTGAGCTTGCCGAGCTGCTTGTAGGTGCTGCGGAGAAGGTCCTCCATCTCCACGGTATCGCCAGAGCCGTACCTCTCCATGAAGTCGTCATGCTTCCAGTAGTACAGGAACAGCACACGACCGAGGCGGTCAATGGTGTCCATGAACTCGGGAAGGTACGAATCGATCACGGCGTTGGTGTCGTACACCTTAGAAAGGCCGCCAATGGCGGCGTGGTCGAAGACGTTGCGCTGGCCCAGAGCTGCGGCCTGCTCGGCGAGCTGCCGCTCCTCCTCGGGGATTGGCGGGGCGTTCTCCGCGTCGCCACCAGGTGTTCCTGGGCCGGCCTGGCCGGACTGCCACTGGAGCTCGCCTCCGATGTTTATGCCCTGCGTGTTCGGGTCCTGCATCGCGGGGACGTTGGTGAACTGCCCGCCGATCTCCTCCTGGTACGGAACGCCATAGACAGGTATGCCAGTATAGGGGTCGGCCTCCGGAGTTTGAGGCGTCGGCATGCCCATGGAAACGCCTACACCCTGCATCTGGGCGCGCTTCTCGGTCGTGGCGAACTCCGGGAACTTGAGAACCGCCCAGGCCTCGCCCGATTCGGCCGCCTTGGTCATGAGACGCTCGGCATCGGCCTTGGACATCATAAGCCGGGTCATCAGGCATGCCTCGGCATCCTTTTCACCCATCTCCTCGGATGGGTAT
>JAFSVP010000126.1 GCA_017444905.1 Bacteroidales bacterium | reverse complement strand
TCCGGGAACTGATAGGGGCCGTAATTGTTGGAACAGTTGGTAACTACCGTAGGCATCCCGTAGGTGTCGTGGAAGGCACGCACGAAATGGTCGCTCGAAGCCTTTGCGGCGCTGTACGGGCTGTGAGGCATATACTTCATATCCTCGGTGAAGAATGTGCGTCCGTAGGCCAGGTGATGGCTGCCGGAGGAGGCGCGGGTCGTGAACGGAGGCTCGACGCCTTCGGGGTCGGTCATCTCGAGGGCCCCGTACACCTCGTCGGTGGAAATATGATAGAAGCGCTTGCCTTCGTATTTCTCAGGAAGGCTCTCCCAGCGAAGGCGGGCGGCCTGCAGCAGGCTCAGCGTACCGAGGACGTTGGTCCGCGCAAAGGTGAACGGGTCCTTGATGCTGCGGTCGACGTGCGACTCCGCCGCCAGATGGATGATTCCGTCAACGTTCTCTTCGGCCATAAGTGCCGACACTGCGTCGAAATCGCAGATGTCAGCCTTCACGAAGCGGTAATTGGACCTGTCTTCTATATCCTTGAGATTCGCAAGGTTGCCGGCATAGGTCAGCTTGTCGAGATTGATGATGCGGTACTCTGGATAACGGTTCACGAAGAGCCGCACCACGTGGCTGCCGATGAATCCGGCGCCGCCGGTTATGATGATTGACCTTTTCATTTTTCTTTCAGTTCGTCGATTACTTTCAGGAGGTACTGGCCGTACTGGTTCTTTATCATGGGGCGGGCCAGCTCGCGCATCTTCTCCTCGCTTATCCAGCCCTTGCGGTAAGCAATGCCCTCGAGGCAGGCAATCTTGAGGCCCTGGCGCTTCTCGATTACCTCTACGAAGGTGCTGGCCTCGCTGAGAGAGTCGTGCGTGCCGGTATCGAGCCATGCGAAACCCCGGCCGAGGGTCTGCACTTTGAGGGCGCCGTCGGCAAGGAAGCACTGGTTCACCGTTGTAATCTCAAGCTCGCCCCGGGCGGAAGGCTTGATGGTCGCAGCCACGTCCACCACCCTGTTGGGATAGAAATAGAGGCCCACGACAGCGTAGTTGGACTTGGGATTTGCGGGCTTCTCTTCGATGCTCAGGCAGTTGCCCGCCTTGTCGAATTCAGCCACGCCGTAGCGCTCGGGGTCGCTCACCCAATAGCCGAACACGGTGGCCTTGCCTTCCTCTTCGGCGGTGCGCACGGCCTCCTTCAGCAGGCCGGAAAAGCCTGAACCGTAGAAGATATTGTCGCCCAGAACGAGGCAGGCGGACTCGTCGCCTATGAATTCCCTTCCTATGATGAACGCCTGCGCAAGCCCGTCGGGAGAGGGCTGCTCGGCATAGCTGAAGCTCACTCCGTAATCGCTGCCGTCGCCAAGAAGCCGGCGGAAGCCGGGCAGGTCCTGCGGCGTGCTGATTATCAGGATTTCACGTATGCCGGCAAGCATCAGGGCGCTTATCGGGTAATACACCATAGGCTTGTCGTAAATGGGCAGCAGCTGTTTGCTGACTCCCTTGGTGATGGGGTAGAGGCGGGATCCGCTGCCTCCGGCAAGTACTATTCCTTTCATATACAGATAATTATCGGTTATTAGAAGCCGTTTAAGATTTATTAACGAGAAGATTTATAAAGATATTTTGAGATATATTTTCTGCTCGAAGAGGGAGTGTAGCGGGTACTACATGACCGATGAGAGGAGAAAATAGAGCCAAAATAGAACATAAAGATTGAATTTGATAAATTTTAAACGGCTTCTCAGTCGCGTTTGAAAATATCCCTTGTATATACCTTGTCGCGTACGTCGTCGAGGACTTCCTCATAGCGGTTGGCTATGATGCAGTCGGAGCGGCGCTTGAACTCCTCGACGCTGCCCACCACCTCGGAGCCGAAGAAAGTGGTACCGGCTTCGAGCGTAGGCTCATAAACTATCACCGACGCCCCCTTGGCCTTGATGCGCTTCATAATGCCCTGGATGGAGCTCTGGCGGAAATTATCGCTGTTGCTCTTCATCGTAAGGCGGAACACGCCTATGGTCACGCTGCGCTCGCGCTCCGACGAGTAAGCGCTCGAGGCGGTGTAGTATCCGGCCTTTGCGAGCACCCTGTCGGCGATGAAATCCTTGCGCGTCCGGTTGCTCTCGACTATGGCCTGGATAAGATTCTCTGGCACTTCGTCGTAGTTGGCGAGGAGCTGTTTGGTGTCTTTCGGCAGGCAGTAGCCGCCATAGCCGAAAGAAGGATTGTTGTAATGCATACCGATACGGGGGTCGAGACACACGCCCTCGATGATGCGCGCCGTGTCGAGGCCCTTTATTTCGGCATAGGTGTCAAGCTCGTTGAAATAGCTCACGCGCATAGCCAGATAGGTGTTGGCGAAGAGCTTTACGGCCTCGGCCTCGGTGGTGCCCATCAGGAGCACCGGGACGTCTTCCTTCAGAGCCCCCTGCTTCACGAGCGAGGCGAAGCGGGCGGCATCATCTTCCTGCCCCGGCACGGAGGCGTCGTATCCTACTATTATACGGGAAGGATAAAGATTGTCGTACAGAGCCTTGCTCTCACGGAGGAACTCCGGGGCGAAAAGCAGGCGGCGGGTTCCGAACCTTTGGGCGGCGGACGCGGTATAACCCACTGGCACGGTGGACTTTATCACCATCAGGGCCGAAGGGTTCACCTTCAGCACGAGGCTGATTACTTCCTCGACGTGCGAAGTGTCGAAGTAGTTCCGCACCGGGTCGTAATTGGTGGGTGCGGCTATGATTACGATTTCCGCACCGGCGTATGCGGCCTTCCCGTCGAGCGTGGCCTTGAGGTCAAGCTCCTTTTCGGCAAGGTACTTTTCGATGTATTCATCCTGTATGGGCGAAATGCGGGAATTGATCATATCCACCTTTTCGGGGATTACGTCAACCGCCGTCACGCTGTTGTGCTGGGCAAGCAGCGTGGCGAGGCTCAGGCCCACGTATCCTGTTCCGGCAACTGCAATTTTCATTTCGAAAGATTCATATTGTCAATACATTCCGCAAGGCTTGCGGTCCAGTGCTTTATGTTCGTTCCGAACGTATTCTTGATTTTCGTCTTGTCGAGCACCGAGTAGGAGGGGCGCCTGACCGGCGAAGGGAATTCCGAAGAGTGGCAGGGACGTATGTCGCAGCCCGTGTGGCCGGCGAGCCTTGCAATCTCCACCGCAAAATCGTACCAGCTGCACACGCCCTCGTCGGAATAATGGTATATGCCCTCACGGCCTTCGAAAGAGCGGCTTTCGATTATGCCGAAAATAGTTCTGGCAAGCCCGAGCGCGTATGTCGGCGTGCCCGCCTGGTCGAAGACGACGTTCAAAGAAGGCTTCGAGGCGGTGAGCGAGAGCATGGTCTTCACGAAGTTGCGGCCGAACTCGCTGTAGAGCCAGGCCGTGCGGAAAATGAGGCTCCTGCAGCCGCTCGCAGCTATCTGCTGCTCTCCGTGAAGCTTCGTGAGCCCGTATGCTCCGCTGGGTGCGCATTCCGCATCCTCCCCTATCGGAGTGTTGTGGAAACTGTCGCCGAACACGTAATCGGTGCTCACGTGCACGAGCAGGCCACCTACAGCCTTCATGGCGTCGGCAAGGTTGCGTACCGCTCCGACGTTCAGGAGCTCGGCCCGGTCGAAATCGGTCTCGGCCGCATCCACGTTGGTATAGGCGGCGCAATTAACGATTATATCCGCGTTCATTCCGCGCACTGCGTCCATCACCGCCTCTTTCGAAGTGATGTCCAGCTCGGCCACGTCGGTAAATACGTACTTGTCAGCCGAACCTGCCGACACGATACGCATCTCGTTCCCCAACTGGCCGTTGGCCCCAGTTATCAGAATATTCATATCTTTTCCACTGAATCAAGTTCCAAATCAACCGTAGCGGTACCCAGAAGGCCGAGCCTCACTGCAAGGCAGCGCCCCGAACCCACGCTCACGAGCTCGCATTCAAGCCCCGTGAGCGGCCCGTCCACGACACGCACGCGGTCGCCGGGGGCAAGACTCTGCTGCACGAAATTAACGGGCCTCCCGCCATATTCCACCATCTGCCTGAAGCTGTCCAGCTCCGCATCGCGCACCACCGCGGCGCTCCCCGAACCGGGGTTCGACAGGAAGCGGCAGAGATAGGGAATCCCCGCCAGAAGCTCACTCCTTTCAGAATTAAGGCAATGAATAAAGATGAAACGCGGCAGCACGGGCACTTCCACCACCTTGCGGCGGTCGCTCCAGCGGCGCACCTCCCGGCGCAGGGGCAGGTAATGCTCAACGCCCCTGGAAGAGAGGAGGAGCGAGGTCTGCTTCTCCTGGCAGCTGCGCACGCAGCCCACGTACCAAGCCGGTTCAGTGCCTGTCATACTCGGAGAAACGGGAATTCTTGGAGATAAATTCGGGAACGACCTGCTTCATCAGCTTCACCATTTCGGGAATCTCGACGTTGCGGCTGAGCTCTTCAAGCTTTTCTGCTGCAGCAAGCGCATCCTTATAATCATAGGAGCGCACCCTTGCAAGGCGTATGCGCCCGTGATCGGTAGGCTCGGTGTTCTCGATATCGGACAGGACCTCTTCATAAAGCTTCTCTCCGGGGCGCAGGCCGGTGTACTGAATCTTTATGTCCCTGTCCACCACAAGCCCCGAGAGCTGAATCATACGACGGGCCAGCATATCTATCTTGACCGGCTCTCCCATATCGAAGACGCAGATTCTGTTGGCCGTGTCCATCACCGTAGCCTGCATTACGAGCCGGCAGGCTTCAGGAATGGTCATGAAGAAGCGGGTAATGTCGGGATGCGTGACCGTCACGGGGCCACCCTTCGCTATCTGCTCGCGGAAGCGCGGAATGACTGAGCCGTTGGAGCCCAGCACGTTGCCGAAGCGGGTAGTGACGAAATGCGTGACTCCCTCAACCTCCCCGCGTTCTATCGCAAGGCCGAGGCTCTGGACGTAAATCTCGGCGAGGCGCTTGCTGCATCCCATTATGTTGGTGGGATTTACTGCCTTGTCGGTGGATATCATCACCATACGCTCCGCGCCGTATTCTATGCACTTGTCGGCCACGTTGCGCGACCCTATCATATTCACGAGCACGGCCTCGCAGGGATTCTCCTCCATCAGGGGGACGTGCTTGTAGGCCGCCGCGTGGAACACCACGCTCGGACGGTGGGTGCGGAAAGCGAAGTCAAGTCTTGCCTTAGAGCGGACGTCGCCTATGATGGGCACGAAGCGGAGATTGGGGAAATTGTCGTCAAACTCCAGCCTGAGGTTGTGCATCGGAGTCTCGGCATTGTCGAAAAGTATCAGTTTACCCACTCCCAGCGTCGCAAGGAGGCGGCTGAGCTCGGAGCCTATGGAGCCTGCCGCTCCCGTAACCATTACGGTACGGCCGGCATAAGCCGTGCGCAGCTCGTCCATCGAAATCTGTATTTCGTCGCGTCCGAGAAGGTCTTCAATCTTCACTTCCCGCACGAAGCCAGACAGGCTGCCTCCCACCTCTCCGGTATCCGGAAGGAAGAGCATCTTTATGCCGGCTCCCGAGCAGAAGCCCACGAGACGCGACATTTCGAGCCTGAGGTCCGCCTCGCTGGAGAACATAATGGCCGAACACGACAGGGCAAGGCAGATTCTGTCGATGTCTTCCACCGTCTTGAAAGTATATACGTGCTTGTCGGCGAACTTGGTCCCCTTAAGCGCAACTACAGGGCTGATTATGCCGGCTATGTCGTAGTGGGAGGAGTTGCGGAAGCGCAGGATGGCCGACTCCGACTTCTCGGACGTTCCGTAAACCAGCACCCTGGTGCGCGTCTGGTAGGCTCTCACCCTTGACTTGTAAAAATCATAGAACCATATCATTACAAGCCTCACCCCGAGCAGGGCGAGAAGGGTCACGAGCATATCGGCCAGAAGTATCACAGGCACGAATCCGTTCACGTTGCAGAATGCGAGTAGCGAGACTCCCATCAGCACGGACTTGCCCACGACCGCCAGCAGGAACCTCACGACGTCGCGGAAGGTAGTGTGGCGTATGATTATGGCGTAAGTGCGCAGGGCAAGGAACATCAGCACGGACCCCGCCAGCGACGACACGCACCAGGTGATTGAGAACACCTTGGTGTGGAGTATCGCTATGTGGGTGAAGAACGACGAGCCGAGCAGTATCAGCACCGACACCATACCGGAAATCACCGTGTCCATCAGGAGAACCAGACGGACGTCGAGATAACTGGCGGCCAGTTTGCCGAAGCGTTTTTCCAAGCGTTTCAAGACTCCTTGCTGGAATAATAACCGTAAGTATGATATCCGTAACCGTAGCCGTAATGGTATCCGTAGCGTCCGGAGACCATCGGCGTACCGTTCAGCAGCACTGACATACCCTTGAGAACTCCCTGGTTTTCAAGCTGTTCAAGCTCAGAGAGCATAGAGAGCTCGAGCATTCCGGAGCGGACTATGAACACTGTCCTGTCGGCCTTGTCGGAAACTATGCGTGCGTCGGCCACCACGTTGTACGTAGGGCAGTCGATGAATATGTAGTCGAACTTGCCGCGCGCCTCTTCGATAAGGGCGGCGAAACGCTTGCTGCCTATCAGCTCGCTCGGATTCGGAGGCACGGTACCCACGGGGATAACCCACAGGGAGCTATAGCCCTCGGGCTGAACCATCACGTCCTCCATACTGAGCGAAGGGTTGATAACATAGTCGCTGAGGCCCTTCTTCGGAGTGCCCACATAGGACGAGAGCGAAGCACGTCGAAGGTCGCCGTCGATTACCAGAACTTTGGAGCCGCCTATGGCCATCGCCGCGCCCAGATTCGCGGAAATGAAGGTCTTGCCTGAGCCGGGGTTGAACGAGGTCACGGCAGCCACCTTGCCGCCGGCACCCTTGCAGATGAATTCGAGGTTGGTGCGGCACACCCTGAACGCCTCGTTCACTGCGTCGCGTTTGTTGTGGCGCACAAGTATTGAAGCGCCGGCGTCAGGGGACTTTCCGAACTTCTTCTTGCCTCCGGAAAGGGGGATTTCTCCGATGAAGGGCATCGGGAGCGACTCGAGGTCGCGCCTGCCGCGCACCTTCGTATCCATCGATTCGACCAGGTAGATGACGCCTACGGGCAGCATCAGGCCCAGAATGAGGGCTACGAGGATTATGCGTTTGGTATTGGGCGACGAAGGCGATGAAGAGCCGGTAGGATGGGTAATGATGCGGGTGTTGTAGGCAGTGAAGGCCTGGGTAAGCTCGTTCTCCTCCCTCTTCTGAAGCAGGAAGAGGTAGAGCGACTCCTTCACCTTCTGCTGTCGGGTGACGCTCTGCAGGTATTTCTCCTGGTTAGGATTGTCGGCAAGGCGCGAAGTAGCGCGCTGCTCCGACCTGCGCAGGTTGTCCATCTGGGCCTGCAGGGTGTTGATGAGGTCGTCGATGGATGTGAGAATCACGTTCCTCATGGCAGAAAGGTTGGCATCGGCCTCTACCACGAGGGGGTTGCGCTCCGAGGAGTTGGAAACTATGTTGTTGCGCTCCAGGAGGAGGTCGTTGTACTTGGCTATCTGCGAGGTGATATTGCTGTTCGAAAGGCTAGGGGGTGCGGGAATCATCTGGCCGGCAGTCTGCGAGGAACTGAGGCTGTTGAGCACGTAGCGTGCCGCATAGAGCTGGTTTTCAAGGTTTTCGAGCTGCCTTGAAGCCTCTGCCGACTGCGACATATAGAGGTCGGTTGCGGCGGAAACGCTCGGAATCACGTAACGGCTCTTGAAGGAGGAGATATCGGTATCGACGTCGCCCAGCTCCTTCTCTATGGCCACGAGACGGTCGTTGATGAATCGGGAAGTGCTGACTGCCATCTTGTTGCGGTCGTCAACCCAATTCTCGTTGTAAACGTTTATGACATTGTTCAGCACGTCTTCGGCACGGCGCGGGCTCTGGTCGGTGATGGTGAGCTTGAGGACGTCGGAGTAGTTCTTCATATCCAACGCGGAAGCGTTCAGGCGGGCGTTGTACGATACGGTGGCAGCGTGCACGGAAGTGTGTGTGACGTGAATGGTCTGGTCGAAGGGGACGCCGGCATTCGGGTTGCGCTCTATCACCAGAGGGCCGAAAGCCGTGGAGAGAGTGTCACCGAAGCAGCC
>JAFSVP010000125.1 GCA_017444905.1 Bacteroidales bacterium | reverse complement strand
CCTGAATTCCAGTATCTTGTCTTTCCATTCGGGGGCGATATATCCTTCCTCCACGGCCACTTCAACTAGAGTGTCGAGATTGCTGAGGGAATAATTCACGGTACCGGCGGCGGCGAGCCTGTCGAGGCCCCGCTTCATCCCGTAAGTGAAGATGCTGACGATGCCGAGCACTTCGGCTCCGGCCTCGCGGAGAGCCTCCACCACGTCCACGGCGCTTCCGGCCGTTGAAATGAGGTCTTCCACCACCACGGTGGGGCAGCCCGGCTCAAGCCTTCCTTCGATGCGGTTGGTGCGTCCGTGGCTCTTGGCCTCGGAGCGGACGTAACCCATCGGAAGGTCGAGAATCGTAGCGGTGATGGCGGCGTGGGCTATGCCGGCGGTGGAAGTCCCCATCAGCATACGGCAGGCGGGGAAGTGCTCCCTCACCAGACCTGCAAGTCCGTCCTCGATTTTCTTTCGTACCGCGGGGGCGGAGAGGGTGAGACGGTTGTCGCAGTAAATGGGACTCTTGATGCCGCTTGCCCAGGTGAAGGGCTCTTCGGGGCGCAGGAATACGGCGCCCACCGAAAGCAGCTCCTTTGCTATCGTTCTTTCCATAAGTAATTATAGTACAAATTCTTTCATGCATCTTTCGTATGCTGCCACGGGGTCTGCCGCAGCAGTTATCGGCCTCCCGACCACTATGAAGTCGGAGCCGTTTTCACGGGCGGCTGCGGGAGTGGTTATGCGCGTCTGGTCGTCGGCGCCCGACTCCGGGAAGCGTATGCCGGGAGTAACCGTTACGAACCCTGCGCCGCACGCTTCCTTTACGGCCCTTGCCTCGCGGGGCGAGCACACGATGCCGTCAAGACCGGAATTACGGGCGTTCAGGGCGTAGCTTCGCACCGTATCTTCCATAGGGGCGCCGATAAGCAGCTCGTCGCGCAGCATCTCGGGGCTCGTGGACGTGAGCTGAGTCACGGCGATGAGAAGGGGCCTGCTGCCGTCCGGCCTGGTGAGCCCCTCAAGCGCGGCCTTCATCATCACGGAACCTCCTGCGGAGTGCAGGTTGCACATATCGACGTCGAGAGAGGAGAGAACCTTCATCGACTTGCGCACGGTATTGGGAATATCGTGCAGCTTGAGGTCCAGAAAAACCTTGTGCCCAGCGGCCTTGAGCCTCCGCACTATGTCGGGACCCTCGCTATAGAAGAGCTCCATACCTATTTTTACGAAGGGCTTGTTCCCGCGGCTGAAAAGTCCGAGAAAGTCCAGCGTCTGTGAAGCGCTGCTGAAGTCGCAGGCTATGATTACGTCACGGTTCATACGCAGCCAATTATTTCTTTGAAAGATGATGCTCCCAGCTCTTCCAGCAGGGCGGGAAGCCTGTCGATGATTTCAATGCAGACGAAAGGATTGCGGAGATTCTCGGAGCCTACCTGTACGGCGCTCGCTCCTGCCATTGCCATCTCCACGACATCCTCGGCGCGGCTGATTCCGCCGCATCCGATTACCGGCACCGAGCATGCCTTGCTCACCTGATGCACCATCCTCAGTGCCACCGGGAAGATTGCCGGCCCGGAGAAACCACCCATACGGTTGGCAAGCACGGGGCGGCGGCGGGTGATGTCGATACGCATCCCGAGGAAGGTGTTCACCAGCGTAAGGCCGTCGGCGCCCGCATCCTCGCAGGCGCGGGCGATGGATACTATGTCGGTAACGTTGGGGCTGAGTTTTACGATTACGGGCTTGTGAGTCACTGCCTTTACTGCCGCTGTTACTGCCGCGGCATTTGCGGGATCGGTGCCGAAGGCGAGGCCTCCGCCGTGGACGTTGGGGCAGGAAACATTGATTTCCAGAAGGTCGATACCCTCGCACCCGTCGGCAATCCCGGCGCATCGCTCGTATTCTTCAAGAGAAAAGCCGCTCAGATTGGCAATCACGCAGCCCCCGTACACTTTGCGAAGGGCCGGGACTTTCTCGCTCACGAGCGCTTCCACGCCCGGATTCTGGAGCCCCACGGAATTGAGCAGCCCTCCGCGGCATTCTGCGATGCGCGGGGTGGGATTGCCGAAACGCGGCTCCAGCGTCGTGCCTTTCAGCGAAATGCCTCCGAGCCGGTCCAGCCCGAGGCTCCCTGCCAGCTCCAGCCCGAAGCCGAAAGTGCCGCTGGCGGGAATCACCGGATTGGCGAGCCTTACTCCGCAAATGCTTGTGGATATGTCTATTGCCATATTATATCCTCCTTGTCGAATACCGGTCCGTCGGCGCACACCCTTGCAGGCCCCGAGGCGGTATGTATCGTACACCCGTAGCAGAACCCGGCGCCGCAGCCCATACGCTCCTCGAGGCTTGCCTGCCCCGGAATGGTGAGCATCCCGCATACGGCGCGCATCATCGGCAGCGGGCCGCAGGTATAGAAACGCTCCGCCTTTGCTCCGGAGCCCTCCTGAGACAGCCCCTCCTGCTTGCAGGCAGATGAAGAATCCATTGAAGGACAGCAGGAAAGCAAATCGGTGACAAGTCCTTTCGCCCCCTCGCTCCCGTCCAGGGTTACTATCTCCGGCTCCACGCCGAGGGCCTTGTATTCATCGCGCAGCACTATGTCGGCGGCGGTGTTGAACCCGAGCACGACACGCATGCTGCAGCCGGCCTCTTTCAGAGCCTTGCAAAGAAGATGCAGGGGCGCAGCACCGAGCCCTCCTCCCACGAGCAGAACGCTTTCGGGCTTCAGGGGCAGCCTGTAACCTGTGCCGAGAGGCAGAAGCAGGTCTGCACAAGAGCCTTCCGCAAGGGAGGCAAGACTCCTGGTGCCTTCTCCCACCTCCTTGTAAATCAAGGTGATGCTGTCTTCAGAACAATCGCATACAGAGATTGGGCGCCTAAGGTAAAATCCTTCCACTTCCAGTTGTACGAACTGGCCGGGCGCGACGGTGGGCAGGCCGCCTCCCTCAAGCACAAGCCTGTGGGTACGGGCCGCCACGATGCGGTTTTCAGCCACTGTCAGCACACGCCGTTCCATTGTCTACGCGTCTTTATATTCTTCGTCGATGGTTGAAACGGAGAAACTTATCTCTTCCAGGACGTCGAGCAGCACGCGGACGGTCTCGAGAGCCGTGAAGATGGTCACGTTGTTCTCGACTGCGCAGCGGCGGATGTCGTATCCGTCGAGGTGCGACGACTTCTGGTTGAGGTCGATGGTATTGATGACATAGCTCACGTGGCCCTTGCGCAGCGAGTCGTAAATGTCGTTGCTGCCCTCGCTCAGTTTGTGGAGGGTGCGGGTGCGCAGGCCGTGGTCCTTGAGAAAGCGTGCGGTGCCGCCGGTGGCCTCGAGGTTGAAGCCCAGGTCGTAGAACCTGCGGATGAGGGGCAGCGCGGCCTCCTTGTCCTTGTCGGCGATGGTGGCGAGCACGGTGCCGTAAGCCCGTACCACCATTCCGGAGGCCTGGAGAGACTTGTAGAGCGCGCGGGTGAGTGTCTTGTCGTAGCCTATGGCCTCGCCGGTGGATTTCATTTCGGGCGAGAGATAGGAGTCGATGCCCTTGATTTTGCCGAACGAGAACGCCGGGGTCTTCACGAAGAAGCGCTTGCGCTCGGGGAAATACACTTCATTGATTCCCTGCTCCTTCAGGCTGTGCCCCAGCATCACGCGGGTGGCGATTTTCGCCATCGGGACGCCGGTGGATTTGGAAATGAAGGGCACGGTTCGCGACGAGCGGGGATTGACCTCTATCACGTATACGTCGTCGTTCTTGTCGACTATGAACTGAATGTTGTAGAGGCCGTTTATGCCTATGGCACGGCCGAGCTTCACGGTGTCGTCTATAATCTGCTTCTTCACCTTGTCGCTAAGGCTGAACGAAGGATAGACGCTGATACTGTCGCCGGAGTGGATTCCGGTGCGCTCCACGTGCTCCATTATTGCGGGGATGAAGACGTCGGTACCGTCGCAGATGGCGTCCACCTCGGTCTCGCGGCCGAGAATGTACTTGTCTACGAGGACGGGAGATTTTTCGTTGATTTCCACCGCGTTGTGAAGGTAGTGGCGGAGCATTTCCTCGTTGCCCACTATCATCATCGCACGGCCTCCGAGCACGAAGCTGGGGCGCACGAGCACGGGATAGCCTATTTCGGCGGCGGCCTTCACGCCTTCCTCGACGTCGGTCACGGCCCTGGCCTTGGGCTGGGGAATGCCGGTCTCGCGGAGTATGCGCTCGAAGCGCTTGCGGTCTTCGGCGTTGTCGATGGCCTCTATGCCGGTGCCGATGATGGGCACTCCGAACGAGGCGAGGGGCTCCGCGAGGTTGATGGCGGTCTGTCCGCCGAGGGTGACGATTACTCCCTCAGGCTGCTCGAGGTCGATTACGCTCATCACGTCTTCGACGGTGAGGGGCTCGAAGTAGAGCTTGTCGGAGATGGTGTAGTCGGTGGAGACGGTCTCGGGATTATTGTTGATGATGATGGCCTCGAATCCGGCCTCGCGAATTGCCTGGATGGCGTGTACCGTGGAGTAGTCGAATTCAACGCCCTGGCCTATGCGTATGGGGCCCGAACCGAGCACCAGAATCTTGCGGCGCCCGCTGCGCAGCGATTCGTTCTCGCTCTCGTAAGTGGAGTAGAAGTAGGGCACGTAGGTGTCGTGCTCGCCGGCGCAGGAGTCTATCATCTTGTAAACGGGAGTGATGCCGCTGGAACGGCGGAAGCGTATGACGTCTTCCTCGCTGCATCCCCAGAGCTCGCCTATGTAGCGGTCGCCGAAGCCGTTGCGCTTGGCTTCCCGCAGCACTTCGGCGTCGCGGGGCGAGGCCTTTACCTTGCGCTCCAGACGCACTATGTTGTAGATTTTCTCAAGGAAGAGCATATCTATCTTGGTGCGGTCGTAGATGCGCGAGAGGTCGATGCGCAGGCGCAGCAGCTGGGCGATGGCGTGGATGCGGTCGTCCGTGGGCT
>JAFSVP010000124.1 GCA_017444905.1 Bacteroidales bacterium | reverse complement strand
TCGGCGCTCACCTGACCGGTCAAATCGACCTCTGTGGCTGAGTTGATGGCCTTCATATGCTTGTTGGAGGCTATCACCACGGGGTCGTTGGTATAGGTAATGGCACGCATTTCAACGGCCGGGTTATGGTCGATGAAAGAATACACTTCGTTAGAGCCAAGCAGGAACGAGGCCACTACCTTGCCCTTGTCTATCTGCTTGCAGGAGCCGTCGATTACGCCTGCCTTTATAAGGCGGAGGAGCCCGTCGGCGAACATCTCGGTGTGAAGGCCGAGATGCTTGTGGCCCGAGAGCTGCGAGGCAAGGGCGTTCGGGAGAGCGCCGATGCCCATCTGGAGGCAGTCGCCGTCTTCCACGAGGGCGGCGCAGTTGCGCCCTATCTGCATCTCGGTGGGAGTGGGCTCGGCGAAGTTTGCGGTAACGAGGGGAGTGTCGTCCTCTACCAGATAATCGAAAGCGTCAAGGCTCACGAGGTCACCGTAGGCGAAGGGGACGTTGGGATTGACGACACCTATTACTATATCCGCCGCTTCAATGGCGGCGTAAGAACAGTCCACTGAAGTGCCGAGGGACACGCGCCCTTCGGCGTCGGGCAGCGACACGTTTACGAGCGCCGCGCCAAGATGAATGGCTCCGCTTTTATAGAGGCGGGGAGTCTCGCCGAGGTGTACGGGCAGGTAGTCGGCATAGCCGGCGTTGACGTTGGCCCTTACGTTGGGCCCTACGAAGAAGCCCTGGTCGAAGAATATACCCTCGTAGCGGGGTTCGCTGTAGGGGGCGGGACCTTCGGTGTGGAAATGGTGGAAATGAAGGTCCTTTACGTCTCCTGCGTCAGCCCTCCGGCAGAGAGCCTGTATAAGGCAGTGGGGCACGCTCGCCACGCTGCTGAGGTGAATGTGACTTCCGGAAGGAAAGTGGCTGACGGCTTCGTCGGCGGAAACGTAAGAGATGTTTTTCATTCAAGCGGGGTGGAATAATCCTCTTCGCCCCAGGGGGCGACAGACAGTTTGAAATACAGGGGATAACGCACGACGGGTATGTCCGGGGCGGACGAACCCTCGGCGAGCAGTTTAATCGCGGTAATGCGATAAACCGTGTTGCTTTTCATGGCAGGAATGTCGATAGGGTAGTAGTTCTTCTTTTCCCCTATCGTGAATTCCAGGACAAGACGCGTGTTGCGAACGCTCCACAGCGGCTCGACCGAGGAATTGACGTCATTGTCGGTGGGGTTCGGGTAGGTGTAGAACACGAAGCGGTCGGAAATCTCAGAGGAGTTCTCGACCGGCTTGCCCACGACTTTGTAGATATGGTCCTTCACGGTGCCGGGAAGGGACTCGGAGTCGGCCAGCAGCTTGTTGTACCACAGGTCGTCGGCACCGGCGGCAGGCTCGAAACTGAAGTCGCAGCCTCCGCATACGTTAATCAGATACACCGCGTCGAGGCTGACGGAAAGGGGCGAAATGTATGAAAGGTCCTTGAATACGGGCGTTATGCCCTGAATCTCGACCTTCGAAGCCAGCCTCATAACTTCAGTGGTTACCGTCCCCGGCTCCGAAAACGCCTCCTCCCCGTGCCCCACCATCATGAGGGCGTCCGTCGGGTTGTCGCCGAGGGTGGAGAGGAGCGTTTTCAGGCCGCTGACGTTGGTAACGGTAGTGAACAAGTCTTCGGGTGCGTTTGCGACTACGTAATAGATTATGCGCTCGTCGGGGACGAGCGATACGGTTACGCCGTCGGCCTCGCGCCTTTCGTGGAGTTGGAGGCTGCCGTCGGAATACGAGAAAATGAGGATATCGAGAGACTTTACTTTCGAATCCGTCTCGTCGGACGCGGCCCCGGCCCTGGTGTCAAGGCTGATTTCGAACGAAAGGCTGATTCTCCTGCCCGAGGGGCCGCCGCTACTCTCCTTGTTGCAGGAGAGTAGCAGGCAGCCCGCCAGCAGTAGAAACACTATGTGAGGCAGTCGCCGCACAGACTTAGGGAGTTTCTTACTCGAGAATAACAGACTGAGACTCTGTGGTCCAATCCTCGACGGTAACGGTGAAGTAGATAGGCTTCACACCTGAAGGAAGGACGACGGTAAGAGTGGTCTTCTTGCCCTGGGTAAGAGTGAAGGTCTGAGCCTTGGTGCCTGCTCCTTCGGAAGTGAAGTCACGCAGGACACGGCCGGAGTCATGCTCCTTCACGATATAAGCAGCGGTAACGGTAATCTGCTTGGGGTAGAAGAGAACGAACTCGTTGTTGGTGGTAAGACCGTAGATTTCGGAAACGCCGCCGGAGATGGCGCCGTTGATGGTCTGGGCGTCACCGGTGTTCTTCTGGAACTGAACGTCTGCAGAGCTGGTATTGGCGCTCCAGGTATCGGTTCCGAAGGTGTAGGTAGCGGCTCCGTTACCGTTCGAGACGGTGAGGCTGCTCAGCACATAGTCAAGGTTGGCATCCTTGTCCTCGGGCTCGACCTTGAGGCAGAGCTGGGAAAGGAGGTGCTTGAAGGTGAGGGCTACGGCGCCTTCGGCAGGGAATGCGAAGCTTGCTGCCGCGGGCTTTGATGTGTTCTTTGCAACTGCACCTACGAGGTCGGTGGTGCTGGATGCTGCGAGGGTGTAGGCGATGGTAGCTTCCTGGCCGTACTCGGCGGTATCGGCGGTTCCGGAAGGAACGATCTCAACGCTGGTAGGAGATACGGCGTAGAAGTTCATCGTGTCATCACGCCAGAAGTAAGTGCTCGTGGTCTTCCAGCAGGCGGCGGAACCGGCCTTGATGGCATCGGCTGCATAGTAATTCACTGCCTCGTTGAAAAGGAGGTAGGGACTTGCCGAAGCATTGAGGTTCTCAACGCAGCAGACGTTGAAGCAGTTGGTCTGGAGGGCGGTAGCGTCAACCTCGGTAACGGCCTTGGTAGCCATCGAGGTACCAAAAGTGATCTCGTTGCCGGTAAGGCCACCGGTAACGACATCAGGCTGGTTCTTGTTGCAGCCCACGAACGCGATACCCGCGATTGCGCAGGTAGCGGCGAACAGTTTTAAGTGTTTCATAAGCATTTTTTTAGAAAATGTGTTAATAATAAATGGAATAATAAATATTTAATGTTTAAATTAAATTATCAGGTTGCCTTCGTTGTCGCCGTGCTCCCAGTCCTTGACTATGATATCCACGTCGAGCTGCGAGAACTGCACTACGAGGTAGATGTCGGCAAGGTCGGTGGCAGTCCAGTCGTAGCCGGAATCCTTGATGAGCGCGCCTATGTTCTTGCCCGTCCTGAAGTTGGTGACAGACGTGCCTTCGAAAATCTCAACCCTTATCTGTGCGTTGTCGGGGTCGTGCCTCGGTATGCGCACGGTGTAGGTCTCTTCAGTATTATATGATAAATTATAGGTATAGGACGACCTCTGCGGGCCCTTCGGGGAGTACGGATCAAGAGGGGAGAGGTCGGGGCCAAGGACAGGGGTGGCGAGGTCCCTCACGTTGATTGCCTCCACGTTGCCCTTGATTGCGATATTGTAATCGGGCTCGCCAACGCGGGTTACGAGAATCTTCAGGTTCGCGAACTGCTTGTGAAGTTTAACCTTGTCTTCGGCAGTCTCGCCCGTGCAGTCCACGGTTTCCGTCATGCCGTCGTGCAGGGTATGGTCGTAGGCCCACAGTGCGTCGAAGCCCTCTGACGACGAGCCGGAAGCGGGCATTGTACTGAGCTTCAAACCGTCGAAATAGCAGCGGTCGATGCCGAATGCGCAGCATACGTCGTGATGGCCTCGCTTTACCGGATGCTCGTAATATTCGGGATAATTCTCGTGCGATACGCGGCCTTCGTTCCACAGGGGGAGCTTCTCCTCTCCGTTCCAGAACGACACCCTGAATTCGTATCCGTCTCCGCCTTCCGGTGGAATCTGGCTGTTGTCGAGGTCGAGCTTCAGCCAGCAGGGGCAGTCGTCACGCGTATCCTTTACGGAACACGAGCTGAAAACCGGCAGAAGTACTGCCAGCATAAGGCTCAGGTATATGCGTGCGACGGGTTTCAAGTTTACAGGGTGATTACTCCGTTGTCGCCAAGAAGGACTACGTCCCAGTCCTTGGGCTCTACCACGAATACTATATCGTAGTTGGTGACGCTGATATCTTCGTCGTTGGAGCCGGTACGAGTGAGTATCAGTTCGTTAATCTCGTAGCTCTTGTTACTCTCTATCGTGATGGGGATGATTTCCTTCTTGGCCACGTCCTTGTAGGTGCCGAGAGTCACGGGGTAGTAATAGGAACGGCCCCTGAAGTTCATCTTCACTACGAGCTTGGTGCAGCGGGGCGACCAGGGTGCGCCTTCAGGCACCATCCCGCGCTCGTCAACGGTATAGGAGTTGGGATATACGTAGAAGCAGTGCTTGTTGGTGTATGAGCCGCTGTTGACGAGGTTGGTGCCGCTGCCCGTCGCGAAGTCGTGGGTGAGCTTCGTTACGGCCTCGACCTCGTAAGCCTTGTCGGCGTAGTATCCCAGGCGATTGTGCCATACGGAATACTCGTTCATCGTGCCGCCGAGATTGTTCTCGCCGGCGACGTTGGTGGCGTAGATTTCCTCCACTATGAAGTCCTGGTCGCGAAGGTAGGTGGCAGCAAAGTCGGCCGTAATCTTCTTCAGCACTATGCGGGAGGCTATGCGCTTTACCTCTATCGAGATTTCGCTCACGTTGGGGAGTATCACTACCTCGCTCACGCCCATCATCACGAAGCTGTCGGGAGCATTCTCGGCAAGAAGGGTGCGGGTGGCGAGAAGGTCTTCCTTCGTGTGGGGGCCGCCCTTCTCGGGATTGAGGTCGGGGGCGTTTACCACGGCGTAAACCACGCGCTCGCCGGGGCTGCAGTTTGCCTGGGCGTAACGATAGTTTGACACGACGTAGTCGTCGAGCTTCTCTCCGTCGAATACGAACACCTGGAGAGAATTCACGGCAGCCTCTGTGCCTGGGTCGTTGTCGATGACGTTAATCACTTTTGTGGCTGCTCCGCCGATGGTGACGGTAAGCGGGCAGCGGACGCCGTCGTGCCTCAGCACGAAGCCTTCCTCGGGCCCGCCGCCTCCGACGGTCTGCTTCGAGCAGGCCGCAAGGCCGAGCGCCATTATGCAAATTACTGAGAGTCGGGCAATTCTCATATATTTTTCTTTTAGAATTCAGTTAGAACAATCCGTCAAATTCGCTGTCGTCCTGCTTGTTCAGGCCGTACTTGCGTATCAGGGCGCTGATTTCAGGGTCGAGGTTGCCTCGGTTGACGTACGAAGGCTCCTGGGCGCAGGAGTGCAGGTAGTGCTGCACAGCGTTCTGGTCGTCACCCTCACGGGCATAGAGTATTGCAAGCATATAGTTGACCTGGGCCGTGCGTTCCATATTCTGGAGTATGAGCATAGCCGACACGTTGCGGTCGAGGGCCATATAGGCGATGGCCGTGTTGAAGTCGGCGTAAGGGGCAAGGAGCTTGATGGCAAGCTCGAAGTCGCGGTCGCGTATGCACTGCACACCCCTCATATACACGGTGTCGAGCTCGGTGGTGTGCACGGTGTCTTTAATCATACCCTTGCGGTGCAGGTAGAAGTTGAACTTCACCACGCGGAGTTTCGGATAAACCTTTTCGCGCAGGTATTTGTAATAGCTCTCCTTGGCCATTCGACCCTCGCGCGCATCGACGTCGCTGAACTTGGAGGCTATCTCGGTGTAGGATTCCTTCTGGGCGTCGGTGAGCTGGGCGTCGGTCTCGACCAGCTTGTCGAGCATCTCCCAGTTCTCGCCGCCGCTGCGGCTGAGGAACCTGATGCCCTCGTCCTTCTTTTTCTTGTCTTTCTTCACGATGGTCTCGGTCTCGTCTTCGAAGGAGATGAACATTCCCTCCTCTTTCTTGAGCGAATCCTGCACGTGCTTCACGTACTTCGAGAAGTATTTCGAGGCCGATTCGGCACGCTTGGCTGAAAGCCCTTCGTTCGCCTTGCGCGAGCCTTCGGGCGAAGCGAAGGCCGCTATGGTTATGGAGTCGAAGTCGAACACCTCGTTGCCGAGCAGGTCGGAGAGATTGTTCTTGATTCGCCCGATTTCGGAAGAGTTGTTGCCCAGCTTTGCGTCTATGTCGGACTTGCCCAGAGGGAACTCGATGTAGCAGGCGGTGTTGGCCTCGGCCTTGCGCTCAATGACCTTCTTGAGGAAGCGCTCCGAGTTGTCCACGAAGGTTGCCAGAGACGAGATATAGAAGGTGAGGGGCTCGGTGCGGGGCACGGAGTAGAGCATCTTCTCCTGTTCGTAGATGCCTCCGGAGAG
>JAFSVP010000123.1 GCA_017444905.1 Bacteroidales bacterium | reverse complement strand
TTTGAGAAAGGCTCTGCAGACGCCCTAAGGGTTCACCACGTGAATATCCCTCTGCGGGAACGGAATCGTAATCCCGGCCTCGTTGAGGGCATTGTAAATCACCTCGCGAGCCCTGTCGGAGTAAGCTATGCGCTCCACCACCAGCACGTACTGCTTCACCGCCACGTTGACGGAACTCTCGTCGAAGGCGTCGAAGGTGATGCTGATGTCCTTCTTCGGATCGACAATGTCCCTGCCGTAAGAGTCCTTCGTGCGGAGCTGCTCCATGGCATCGAGGAGGACGGTGCGCACCTTGGCCACGTCGGTCCCGTAGCTCACTCCGACGACTATCTTGAGCAGCTCGTAGGCGTGATTGCGCGTGAGGTTCCTGAAATTGTTGGCGAAGAGAGACGAATTGAGGAATGACATGACCGCCCCTTCGACGGTTTCTATCTGGGTGCTCTGGTAGCTTATGGACGTAACCTTGCCTCGAACTCCGTCACATTCTATATAGTCGCCCACGCGCACGCGCCCGGACATAAGCTGAATACCGTACACGAAGTTGTTGATGAGATCCTTCATTGCGATACCGATACCGGCGGAGAGGCCTCCGGCGATTATCGTGACCGACGATGTGGGAATCTTCAGCATCACTAATATTATTACTATATATACGAACCACACGGAGGCGCTTATGATGCTCTTGCCCAGCGAGAAGTTTATCTCGTTGCTGCGTATTGCCTTGCGGCCGTTCTTCCTGACATAAATCGAATAGCGCATGTTCCTGAATATATGGAAAATCGCCTTGTCGAGATACCTGAAAACGAAGAACAGCGCCACTGCCGTGAGTATGCCGGAGAGAGAGATGGTCAGCACTGCCGCCCCGGAGGAGTCGGTGAGATTGACGAAGGGCGTGAACACCACGGTCGTGTAAAGGTCGGAAAAATCGAAGATTTTCAGCGCCGTCCTGGTACAGAACAGGACGGAGGCCATTGCGGCCACCAGAACCAGCACGTCCCTTACGAGGTCGTAAAGCCAGGTAACCCCGAAGAGCATTGACTCCCTCTCTTCTGCGGGAAGGAACGACAGCGACTTCCTGTACTCTGCTATGCGCTTGCGCAGGACCTTGTCTCTGAAGAGGTCGAGCAGATGGAGCACGGTCACCACGCCCAGGGCCGCAGCCACCTGGAAGTACCACCATACCATATCCAGAAGGCCGGCAAAGATGAATCCCACGCAGGAAATGGCCAGTGCAAAGGCCGTTACGACCACCGTTATCCATCCGAAGACCCGGTCAATGGACGGCACTTTCGAGCCGTGATGCAGGCAGGCCGTGAACTGCCAGACGAAAGCCACGAGAAGCACTATCGGCAGGATGATGTTCATCATGATGTTCGGTATGAACATAATCCTCAGCATCATGACAAAAAAGGCCGAAAAAACCAGAGGCAGGTAAAGCAGCAGGCCGCGCCAGAGGGCCTTGCCCCTGAGCCTGAGTAAGAGCGAGGCCAGGATGGATATGATGAGCAGCACGAGGCTCTCCAGTGGTTCGTTTTCCGAAGCGGGGACGTGCGGGGTGCGGCCGTTGTCGACTTTTTCACGGAAGTCTGCCAAGGCACCCTTCCAGAACACGCCGATATTGGGAATAATCCTGTATATGGGTATCTGGCCCTGCTTGAAGATGCGCTTCTGGAGCACCCTGTACTTCTCCTGGGAATAGTCGTACGACTCCTTGAGGCGCAGGTGGGTGCGATGATAATAGGTACTGTCCGCTATCACCCGGTTCTTGCGCTCGACGCTCATCTTCAGCATCTCCGAAGCGAAGAAGATGCAGGTGTCGCGGTCAAGTTGTTCCGCTTCGTCGAGGATGTACGGCCTCGGGCGCGAAGCAGTGTCGGCCGCCTGATGGAGGCCCATGGACGCGGCGAGACCGCCCTGCATCGCCCTTTGTGCGTTCCAGTAGCGTCCCGGTTTGAAATCCAAACTGTCGTTGTGGTAGGCGAGGCTGTCCGGGATTGCGTCTATCCGCTCAAGAGCCGGCGGAAGGCGGCGCAGCGACTCCAGCAGCCTGGAATAGCTGTCGATGTCCCAGTCGAGACGGCTGATAATCTGCTCGTAGGGGAGCTGGCGCGACTTGAAGGAATTGTATTCGTCGCTTACCGACTGGAAGGCGTAGGTGATGTCGAAGGTATAGTCCTGCTTCTGCGAATACAGCATCAGCGAGAGCTCGTTGCACTTCTTCATCGTGTTCACCATCTCGCGCCTCTGGCTCCGGTACTGAGTCTCGAAGCTGGCCTCTGTGGCGACCCTCTTCTCGTGGTCTTTCTTGAGCTCGTTCTTGAGGGAGTTGATGGTCTTGCCCAGGCTGTCGCCGTGGAATACGGCCGGAGCGGGGATGCAGACTGCCGCAAGAAGCAGGACGGCTGCAAGTAAATGCTTGTATTTCATATCAGTGACTTTTTTTCAGATTACGCCAGGCCGCCGCCGCATACACCCCGAGAAGGACAGTCCCGCCCGCCATCGTGACCCAGGAGGGGAGGCTTCGGCCAAGCCACCCCGGCAGGGAAACGGCTGCAAAGACGAGCGCGGAAAGGAGTACGAAAAGGGATATCGTGCGGAAGTCGTAGGGCACCGGATAGCGCCCCCGGCCGATAAAGAAGCTCAGCAGCATGGAAGTGCCGTAACCCGCAAAACCTCCCCAGGCGCAGGCCCTGTAGCCGATCAGGGGCACAAATGCCACGTTCACCGCTATCATCACGGCGGCCCCGACTGCGCTGATTACGGCTCCCCACCAGGTCTGGTCGGAAAGCTTGTACCAGAACGAAAGATTAAAGTACACGCCCATGAACACCTCGGCCATCATCACCACGGGCACCACGCCCAGGCCCTCCCAGTACGAAGGATGGATGAAGTGGCGCAGGACCGGCATATACACCACTACTGCAAGGAAAGCCAGCATTGCGAAGATGATGAAATACTTCATGCCGTCGGCCAGCGTCTCCGGGCTGTTCTTCCCGCGGCTGTCGTTGAAGACGATGGGCTCGTACGCATAGCGGAACGCCTGCGTGAGCAGGGCAACTATCATTGCAATCTTTACGCAGGCCCCGTAAACTCCGAGCTGCACGCGGGCGTCTTCGCCGGAAGCCAGGAAGGGGAAAAGAATCTTGTCTGCCACCTGATTGAGTATGCCCACGAGGCTCAGGAGCAGCAGGGGCCAGGAGTAGGCCAGCATCCTGCAGGCAAGGGCGGAGTCAAAACGCACCCGGAGCCCCTTCAGCTCGGGGATGAACCCCAGGGTTACCAGCGCGGTGCAGGCAAGGTTGGCAAAGAAAACCAGCCCTACGCCCCCGTCCAGCCTCATATACAGCGCCTCGAGGCGCGGCTGGCTGCCGAAAAGCAGGGGCATTACGAGGAAGATGAAGAGGTTCAGCAGGATGTTGGGGATGATGAACGCGAACTTCAGGAGCATAAACTTCAGGGGCTTGCGCTCCAGCCTGAGTTTGGAGAACATTATGGCCTGTACGGCGTCCAGCGAAACGATAAGCGCCATACACCCCACGTACTCCGGATGGGCGGCATAGCCCATTGCGGCCGACAGGGGCCCGAGGAACGAGAAAACAGCCGCCAGGAAAACCAGCGACAGCGCTCCGACCATCTTCAGGGCGGTGGAGAATACCGACGCACGGTCTTCTCCCTCCTTGTTGGAGAAACGGAAGAGCGTAGTCTCCATCCCGAAGGTGAGAAGGGCCAGCAGCAGGGCGGTGTATGCATATAGGTTGGTGACTATGCCGTAGCCGCCGCTCGTCGCGGCTATCTTATATGTATAAACCGGTACCAGCAGATAGTTCAGGAACCTCCCGACTATGCTGCTCAGGCCGTAAATGGCCGTATCTTTTGCCAGCGACTTGATATTCATACTCTGCGCATTCTCACAAATGTACTACATTTTTGTCAATTCAAAAATGCTTGCTATTTTTGTCCTGCAAAATGATTGTTCAATAAAGAGCATATGAAAAAGTTATTGATACTCGCTCTCGCAATCTCGGCGTTTTCACTGAGTGCGAATGCACAGTCCAGGGCTCTGGGAATCCGCGGAGCTTACGGAATCGAGGCCTCCTACCAGTGCACTACCTTCGGCGACAATTTTCTCGAGGCCGACCTCGGCTGGTATCCGGGCAGCATAGCGGCCGCCGTGTGCCACGACTTCGTATGGGACATCTCCTCCATTTTCAACCTCTATGCAGGCCCCGGAGCCAACGTGCATCTTTTCAGCACCAGAGACAACAACGACAAGTCTTTCACCGCGATAGGCGCGGGCGTGGGTGTGCAGCTGGGAGTGGAGCTCGAGATTCCCTTCGCTCCGATAAACATTTCCATCGACTGGAGGCCGATGTGGAATTTCATCGGGCCCGACACCTTTATGCTGAAATCAGCAGCCCTGGGTATACGCTACAGGTTCTGAGAAGGCTTCCGGTAGTTGTAGCCCAGGAGGTCAAGAATCCTCAGGCCGTGGGACTCCAGGCCTGAAAGGAAGCGGCCGTAGTCTTTGCGCGAGGGCTCGCACCACTGTACTTCCGAAAGAGCTATCATACGGGGCAGGAGCATATATTCAAGATGCTCCTGCGTCGCTATATACTCGCCCCACATATTTGCCTGCACTCCGAGTATATGGGCTGCAGCCTCCTCCGACAGGCCGTCGTACGGCTCGTAATCGTATATTTTCCGGAGTGTTACGGCACGCTTGGGGTCGCGCGTGATGCCGAAGGGCTCCTTGTCGAGCTCGGGCGACTGGCTGTAGTCGAAATAACAGTAGGTGTTGGGGGTCATTATGACGTCGTACCCCATACCAGCGGCCTTGATTCCGCCCTTGGTACCGCGCCAGCTCATTACCGTGGCGCCTTCAGCGAGCTCGCCTTCGAGAATCTCGTCCCAGCCTATTATTTTCTTGCCCTTAAGGGCGAGGAAGTTCTGGATACGGGCGGTGACGTAATTCTGGAGCCTCGCCTCGGCGGAGACTTCAGCGTCGGAGACAAGTCCGAGTTCCTTTATTTTGGCCTGGCAGTCGGGGTCGGTCTTCCATTCGTCGCGGGGGCATTCATCCCCTCCTATATGTATATAGGTTCCCGGGAAGAGTTCCGCCACCTCCGACAGCACGTCTTCGAGGAAAAGCATAGTCTCTTCCCTGCCGACGTTGAGCACCTGCTTCGAAATGCCCCACCAGGTGGCGACTTGGTAGGGGGCGCTGCCCGCGCAGCCAAGCTCCGGATAGGAGGCAAGGGCCGCAAGCATATGTCCGGGGAGGTCTATTTCCGGGACGATGGTAATGCCGAGCGACGCGGCGTATTCAACGACCTCGCGGATTTGCGCCTGCGTATAGTAGCCGCCGTGCCGGATGCCGTCGCTGGTGTTGCGGTCGCGGCCTATCATAGTGCCGCTGCGGAAGGCTCCGACCTCGGTAAGGCGGGGGTATTTCCTGATTTCGATGCGCCAGCCCTGGTCGTCGGTAAGATGCCAGTGGAAGCGGTTCAGCTTGTAAACCGCCATTATGTCGAGGTACTTCTTCACCACGTCCACACCGAAAAAGTGGCGGCTGCAGTCGAGAAGCATTCCGCGGTAGGCAAAGCGGGGCTCGTCATTTATCGTGCAGCGGGGGAGGCTCCAGTCGGCATCGGGCGCCTGAGCCGTGCCGTACACCTGTACGGGCAGCATCTGCCTCAAGGTCTGGAGGGCATAAAGGGTCCCGTTGTATGAAGACGACCGGACCACTACTGCCCTGCCGTTCACGGCGATGGAATACGCCGCCGGAGAGAGCGATGCGTCTTTCAGGAAGTACATCCCGCTGATGTCGCCCTTGCTCACCGTTCTGGCAAGGCCTATGGGCGTCGCCACTGAAGAGGTCTTGCCGCTCACGAGCGAAAGCCTGTCGGCGAACTGCCGCACCGCCTTCAGGGACATAGTATCGAGCGCCGTATCTGCATTGATATTGATGCCCTTGATTCTCAAGCGGCCCCTGGCCATCGTGATCTCCCTGGGGGCGGGGACGATGTCGGGCACGGTAACGGAAAAAGCCTGGACGCAGGGCGCCAGGCAGAGTAACAGAAGGATGGAGAGGCGTCTCACGCTTCAGGAGCCTTCAGGGTTTCAGTTTACTTTCCGCAGCAGCAACAGCAGCAGAGAAGGTCGTTGGCCTGGAGGAAGGCGTTGACCGCGGTGGCTGCAAATGCGAGGAAGATGATGGTGGAAACTATGGTTCCGATGACCTTCAGCCTCTTGAACCATGTGCTTCCGTCCCAGCCTACGGTCTGGAACATACTCCAGATACCGTGGTTGAGGTGCAGCCAGATGGCGGCGAACCACAACAGATACAGGACAAGGCGCCACCAGGCACCGAAAGTGAAGTTCAGGAGAAGGTAGGGATTATTCTCGAATTCGCCGATGCCGAACATCTCGGGGAGCTGCATCTTGGCCCAGAAGTGGGTGAGATGGAAGCAGAGGAAGCCGAGGATGACGATGCCCAGGATGAACATATTCTTGGCCGACCAGGAATCGGCTGCGGCCTTACTGGCCACCTCGTAGCGCTTGAAGCCGCCGCGGGCGGAGAGATTGCGGGCGGTAAGCCAGCATCCGTACGCAATGTGTACGAAGAAACCCAGCGCAAGGATGGGAACCATTATGTCGATGAACGGGGTTGACATGAAGTCGCAGCCCAGCTTGAAGAGTCCGTCGCCGGAACTGAACAGGACATCGTCTGCCGCCACCTGGCCGTAACCGCCTGTAAAGCTGTCGATTACCGAAAAGAAATTGATAGTTGCGTGCAGAAGCAGGAAAATGACCAGAAAAGCACCGCTCACCGCCTGGATGAACTTCTTGCCGATGGAAGAATTGAATATGAACATTGCCTGTTGGTTTTACTTCAAGGTTAAACGATTGCAAATATACGAAATTTCTTACAAACTTTTCTTAAGATACACGGCCCTTCCTGCAGAGTCGCAGCCTTCTGCCGAAAGAAACAGAGGAGCGCCGGCACCGGAGGCGTCCACTGGGAGCGTGAACGACTCTCCGGGCGCGAGTTCAATCAGCGGATGCCACCACAGGGTGTCGCCTCCGCCGGCCGCATATGGCAAAGCGGCCCCCTGCCATGAATAGATGCGCACATCGTCGGGAAGCGCGAGCCCCGGCATATTCCTCTTGAAAGTCACGAAGTTGACTACGCCTTCGTATTCTTCGGCGCCAAGCTTGTACCTGTGGGGATAAATCTCTATGGACTTCACCAGCGAAGGGTCGTAAGTGGCTACGAGGCTCTGGTCGGGGACGGGCACGCCGTCTATCATCGCAAGGGCGGCTCCCCACACGGGAGGCTCGTCGGAGACGCTCATCTCCATTATCACGAAAAGCTGCCAGACGCCGCCCTGCCGGCGCAGTTTCAGCTCCGGAGTAATCTCCACGAACACTTCCGGCATGGTGGGGAAGCGCGTATAGTCGTCAAGAAGGTATGTAACGGCCTCGTGCCTGAGAAAAAAATGTTCGCGGGGAGAGGGAAGCGAAACGGCAGTGCTGTCGGATGCTGAAGAGCGCAGAAGGGCCGAGCGCCGCAGCAAGTCGCCCTCAAGGGAGCGGCACAGGCGCAGGGGCGGAATCGCTCCGGCCTCCATCCCTTCGAAAGGGTCGCGAAGCTCAAGATGGCAGTCGCAGCCTTCGGGAAGCCACGTAAGCATACATACGATATCTTTCTCTCCGTAAATGTTTTCAGTGCGGAATTCCACCGTCCCGTCTTCAGCGGGCGTTGACGAATAGCAGTCGGTCTTGGACCCGGGGACGGCTATCACGGCGCAGACGGAGCCGGAAGAAAGAGCCTGTCCCGAGCCGGGCCCTGCAAGAACTGCCTTCACTACCTCTCCGCTGCGGGATGCGTCTCCGGCAAGGGACGGCATCCTGAGCGACGCCAAATCAGCCACGGTATGCCTTGCAGGCGAGCGCAGGGCGTCCTTGCGAGTCAGCGAAACACATATTTTCACACTGTCGGCGCAGGTATTCACGATGCTGAGCCCTTCTCCCGAGGAAATACCGTAACCCGTATCGGCAGGCACATAACCGTATGAGCCGTACTCTTCGTCGCCGACTATCTCCACTCCGCCTTCCACCCTGGCGGCAGTAAACGTATTGATTACCGATATCACCGGCCCGCCGGCAGTTTCACCTCCCTGAGGACGCGAAACGAGCCTGTAATTGCCGGTCGGGAGGGTCAGGGGCAGCCGGAGCGAGCCTCCTCCGCGTCCGTCCCTTACGGCGATGCGCCCTTTCAGCGCCGGTCCCTCGGAGGAAAAAAGTTCCACGAAAAGCACGGAGGCCCCTTTCGGGCAGAATGCAGAACAGTTGACAGTTTCGCCGGCTATATAACAGGACTTGTCGGTAACGATGAAAGCCTGCGCGCCCAGGCGGCAGGAAACCAGAAGCAACAATGTGGCTGTCAGCGCTTTTCTCATCATCTGTGATCGTTTGGCCACCACTCCGGCTTATTCTTGCTTCCGCCCGACAGGCGGCAGTCGGTACAACGCTTGGGAGCCCAGCTAACATTGGTTTTGGTGGGGATTTCGTCGTCGCAGAACACCGGAGCGTCGCGGGCGAAGAGGCTCTCGAAATTATACATCCCGTCTTCGTCGGGGAAAGGATAGTAGAGTTCCGACTCGGGGTTTCGCGTCTCGCGGTAAACGTTCGAGGGCACATAAAGGCGGGCCTGCGCAAGGCATACGGCATCGACGTAGCCCACCACGGTTTCCGACGGGTTGCCGACGCACTCTATGTTGCCGGGCAGCTCGCTTGGAGTGGGAGAGAAGAGGTCGCCGGTGGCGTTGGAATTGCTGCGCACCTGATAATGATAACGGTAAGCCCTCTCCGACATACCGCGTGCGCTTACGAGCACGGAGTACAGCACGGAAAATTTCGTATCGGTATTCGGAAGGGAATGGAAGCAGGCTGACACAAGCCTGTTTTCGGACAGCTCTTCCGACGATGCCGTGAAAGGCTCGGCCGATGAAGCCGTGTTCCAGCAGTAGTAGTAATCCTCGTCGGCCTGGCGGGGGCGGTATATCTTCTGCGGATTCTCCCTGTCGGCGGAAGGAAGACCGGGCAGATACATAAGGTCGGGGACGAAATCGGCGTGATACTCCCAGGTTTCCTCAAAATCGATGCGGAAGAACTGAAGGGAATCACGCCCGCCGAGGTCTGCAAGCATCCTCACCGTACCGTCTGATACTTCGAATTTCAGATTCTCAATCGCAGGAGCTTCCTGCACTCCAGTCCAGGGGGTACGGAACTCGCGCCCGTCGTCAAGTCTGATTTCAAGCCTGTAGAGAGCATCCTCCGGGGCGGCGGAAGTATCGATGCGGTACAGCCCGGCGCCGGACTTCACGCCTTTGTACGAGTCTCCCCTGTCATTGATTACGGTAACGCTCCCGGAAGGGGTCTTACGGCGCATCTCTCCCTCGGGAGTGCCCACGGGATACACGAAGCCCAGCCCTATTTCGGTAACCGAACCTATGAGGATGTCACCCGACACCGTCACCGGCCTGATTCCCGACTCCGGGACTATTCCGGCGTCGAAAGGATAAATGCATCCGGAAGCAGCCAGGACCAGGAGAATATATGCCAGAATCTTCTTCATTAGAATTTCAGGTTAAGGGTGGCGTAGGGGATGGGGGTGGCGAAGACGGAGACCATATAACCCTTCAGCTGTGTGCCTCCGTTGGTCGTATAATAGACGGAATAGGCGTTCTTCCGCCCTGTCACGTTGTAGCAGCCGATGGTCGCCGACATATGTGCGAGGGCCTTGAAATAGTGCCCGGGCTCGATGTTCAGCGCCAGGTCGAGACGGAAGTAATCGGGGATGCGGTATGCATTGCGCTCGGAATAAACGAGGCGCAGGGCGTCGCCGTACATATACTGGCCCACGGGGATGGTGACGGGGCGCCCGGTGGAATAGTCGAGGTTGCAGGAAATGCTGTAGCGGTGCGTAAATTTGTAATTTGCAACGAGTTTGATATCGTGAGGCTTGTCGTGGGGGGCGTTGTACCACGCTCCGCCGTTGATAGCCGCCGCTCCACGCCCCTCTTCCTCGCGGAGCAGGCTGCGCGACCAGGTGTACGCAATCCATCCGGTAAGGCGGCCCGTCTGCTTGCGAAGCATAAGTTCCACGCCGTAAGCCCTGCCGTCGGCCCGCACGAGGTCGTCGGCGAGATGCTCGTTCATTGAAAGGACGGCCCCCGACTTGTAGTCGAGAATGTTGTACATACGCTTCCAGTAGCCTTCAAGCGAAATGTCGAGGCTGCCTCCGAACACCGTCCAGTACACTCCGGCGGCGGCCTGCCAGCCCCGCTGGGGCTTTATGGACTCTCCGCTCAGGCGCCAGGTGTCCATCGGAGAGATGGACGAAGTGTTGGATATAAGGTGTATGTACTGGCTCATCGTGTTGAGGCCGGCCTTGAAGCTCAGCCTCCCCGAAGGAGAATACTTCGCGGAGAGCCGGAACTCCGGGGTGGCGTAGAATTTCGACGGAGCGAACGACAGGAATGACGACAGCCGCACGCCCATATCGAGCGACAGAGGGCCCCCGCCGGGTGTCCAGCTGTCGGAAACGTACAATGAGGGCTCCAGTGCCGTTTCCAGGGCAAGACTGCGCGGCACCACGAGCGATTCTCCGGTCGGAGACAGAATGCCGGGGCTCAGTGCGTAAAAAACGGCGTCGGCACCGTAACTCAGATTGTGAGCGCCCAGAGACTCGCTGAAAGAGGCCTTGGCGAAGCCCTGGCGGATGACGGTTGAAAGATTGTATCCGTCACGCGAAGATGCGGAGGCACCTGCGGCAAGGCTGTTGGAATACCTGTCGAAGCCTGCCGACACCTTCCACGACCGGCCTTCAGGGGCGCGATGCTTCCAGATAAGGGAGAAGTCGAGATTGGAATAGCGGAAGGTGGTGTCGCCCCGGAACGAAAAGCCGTCGCGCGACCAGTAGCCGCCGGCCTGCAGGCTGTTTACATCGTCGAAACGGTGTGTGACGCTTAGGTTCACGTCGCTGAACGAGGCGCTGCCTCCGGAATATCCGCTGGAAGCCGGGAGACGCCTCAGCATCCAGTCGGAATAGCTTGTGCGTCCGCCGAGCAGGAAGCTGGTCCTGTCTTTGACAATAGGGCCTTCCAGTGAAAGGTGCCCCGTAAGCAGGCCTATCCCTAATGCTCCGCGGATTCGCTTCATATCGCCCTCGCGGGTATTTATGTCGAGCACCGAGGAAATACGGCCGCCGTATTGCGCCGGGATTGAGCTTTTGTACAGTTCGGCGCCGTCCACGACGTCGTTGTTGAATGCCGAGAAAATGCCGAACAGGTGGCTGGGATTGTAAATGGTGCCCTCGTTGAAGAGGATGAGATTCTGGTCGGAGGCCCCTCCTCGGACATTGAAGCCTCCCGACGCCTCCCCCACGGTCTTTACTCCCGGAAGGGTGAGCACCGCTTTCAGTATGTCCGCCTCGCCGAATGCCGAAGGAATGTGCCCGGCAAGGCCAGAGTTGATTTTTTCGACGCCCATCGCGGTACGGCGGTGCTCGGCCATGCCTTCAGCCGACACGTAAGCGCTCTTCAGGGCCGTGACTTTCTCGCGCATCACGACGTCCAGCCCTCCGTCACCCCTGACGACGACCCGGATTCGCATCTCCTCCATTGAATATTCATTGAATATCAGCGTATTCTCGCCCTTGCGCAGAGTAATTGAGTAGTGCCCGTCGGCATCGGTATAATCGTAGCCTCCGCCTCCTTCGGGGCTTACGAATACCGTGGCGAGCGGAGCTCCGCCTGCCACGTTGCGCACCACGCCCTCTACTTTGAAGGGGCCCTCGGAGCGGCCCGGGACGCCTATTTCATATATTTTGTTGCGGTAACTGGCTATCAGGTTCTCCTGCTCGATGGCGGCAAGCGCGGCGGAACGGGCACTGGAAAGGCTTTCGTCCGAGAAAAATCCCGCGGGCAGTTCCTGCTGCCCCGGCAGGTTGCGAAGTGAGGGTGACGCCGTACCGACGATCCTTTCGCATCCCTTATCGGAAGAGAAAGAGGCTCCGGAGGGGAGGAAGGGGGCCGAAACGGTCTTGCCGGCCCTGCGCACGGAGTGCTTCCCTACCTTTTTGAATACGCCCCGGCGGAAGCAGTAGTACTGGTCGCGGCAGTGAAAGTAGGCTATGATATTCTCGCGGTAGCGGGGGTCGTCGTAACCTATCCCCCTGACTCCGTTATGGTTGCCGGGCTCCCGCACGAAGAGCTTGGTTCGCTGCCAGTAATAGGTGGAGCGCCCGTCCTGAAGGACTGCGAAAAAGCCTTCGGGAGCATCCTCAATGCCTGCATCGCGGAGGTTGACATACAGCAAGCCGTCGATTTCGAACCACGCCACCTGCGAACGCTCGGGCACCACGGGAGTGGAAAATTCCGACTCGCGCACCATCAGGTCGCCTGTGTGCGCGTTGATATTCAGCATCACGCCGTTATACGTCACCCCGTCGAAGCGGACCGTGCCGGGGCGGAACTCGGGAGAGCTCCAGAAGAAGTTGCCGTTGTAGGGGAAGTTGTACTCATTGGCCGCGCGCCCCCTGAAGAGGGGCGTCTGCGCCATACAGGGCAGCAAGCCCGGCGCCAGAAGCAACAACAGTACAACCAACCGTTTCATATCTTCGCAAATATATAAACTGTTTTGGATTTTTAATATTTTTCCGATACTTTTGTTTTATGTATAAAAGAGCACTGCTTAAACTCAGCGGCGAGAGCCTCGGAGGCCCCGCCGGCAAAGGCCTTGACGTAGAGAGCCTGAACGGCTTCGCAGAAGAAATCGCCCAAGCCGTGAAAAACGGCCACCAGATTGCGACAGTCAACGGCGGAGGCAACATTTTCCGCGGCCTGCAAGGAGTGGGGAAAGGTTTCGACCGCGTAGTAGGCGATCGTATGGGGATGCTGGCCACCGTCATCAACTCGCTGGCCCTCGCCGGTGCGCTGAAAGGCCTCGGGATCGAGGCGGAAGTATTCACCGCCACCCCTATGGAGCCGCTTGCCCGCTACTACAACCGCGACAACGCCGTAGCCCTGCTGGAAAGGGGCGGAGTGGCGTTCATCGCCGGAGGCACAGGCAGCCCGTTCTTCACCACCGACTCCGGAGCAGCTCTCAGGGCCCTGGAAACCGGAGCCGACGTCCTTCTCAAGGGTACCAGGGTTGACGGAGTTTACACGGCCGACCCCGAGAAAGACCCTTCCGCGGTCAAATACGAGTCGCTCAGCTTCGCCAAGGCAATGGCAGACCACCTGAAAGTGATGGACCAGACTGCCTATGCCCTCTGCGAGCAGGGGCCCGTACCAGTAATAGTATTCGACATTTCCAGGAAGGGCAATCTTGCCCGCGTGCTCGGCGGAGAATCCGTCGGCACCCTCGTTCACGCTTGATAAAATCTTACAATATGCTGACAGACAGAGCAAAAGAAATCGTAAACGGCGCCGAGAAGAAAATGCAGGACGCCCTCAACTTCCTTGAAGAAGACCTCAAGACCTACCGCGTGGGCAAAGCCAACCCCGCCGTGTTCAACGGACTTACCGTAGATTACTACGGCTCTCCCACCCCGGTGCATCAGGTAGCCTCCATCGCCGCTCCCGATGCCAAGACCCTCACCCTTCAGCCCTGGGAGAAGAGTATGATTGCCAAGATTGAAAAGGCCATTATGGACGCCAACCTCGGCTTCACCCCCCAGAACAACGGCGAAATCATCCGCTGCACCGTCCCCGCACTCACCGAGGAGCGACGCAAGGAGCTCATCAAGAAGGCAAAGGCAGCCGGAGAGAACGGCAAGGTAGCCGTGCGCAACGTGCGCCGCGAGGCCTTCGACCTCCTGAAAAAGGCTCAGAAGAACGAAGGTATGTCGGAAGACACCGAGAAAGAAGCCGAAGACGAAGTCCAGAAGCTGACCGACAAAAAGGTCAAGGCCGTGGACGACATCATCAGCGCTAAAGAGAAGGAGATAATGACAGTGTAAAGCTGTACTCCGCAGGATGCAGCATATACTCGTCGCGGGGAGTCCTCCCCCACGAGTTGACGCATCCAAGACCCATCTGAAGCAGGTCACAGTGGACGTAAGTGAGTCCCTGCGACCTGTTTTCCTTATGCATCAGGGGTATGAGTTCGGCGCTGTGCCTCCACTCCCCGGCGCTGAGGTCGAGCGTGCGGCGGCTGAACGGCAGGGCCGACGCGGAGAAGGTTTCCGGTGCGGTTATGACAAGCCCGCGGCCGTCGGCGTCGAGCAGCGAGAAGCGCTTCACGCCGGTGTGGTTGCCGTGCTCCTGCGGGCGGGCTGCACCGAAGTCAAAGCAGTCGCACACGTCGGTGCGGTAATGGCCCCTTCTTGCGGCGCTGCGACGGTCGGCATAGGTGTCGAAGGGCCCGTCGCCGTAATAGTCAAGCACCGAGCAGTTCCCGGGAACCGCGAACTCCACTCCGAAGCGGAAGAGATCGGGGGCTTCGGAAAGGTTGCCGGTGTCGCGCATCTTCATCGTGAGGGTTATCACGCCTCCGGGAGACACCCTGTAATTCATGTCCAGGGCGCCGTACGGCAGGGGATAGCTCACTCTCACCGTCACGCCGGCGCTGTCGGCCGATGCCACGGGGCCGAACGAGGGCCTCAGCTCGGGATACAGCCAGCAGGCCATCTTCTTGTCGAGCTTCGCGCCGAGGTCGTTTTCGGTGACGGCCCTGCCGAAGCACGGCATCAGGCCCTGCGCAAGAAACTCCCGACGGCCCCTCTTGTATGAAGTGAGAGCTCCGGTAGTCCTGTCCCAGCAGGCCTCCCAGCCGTCTCCGAACATTGCCATCAGGGTATGGTTGTAAGCCGTCATAGGGCGGCTTCCGCCCTCGAAACCGGCAGGCTTGAATACGAGGTCGTCGCTGATAACGATGCAGTCTGACGCTACCGTCGTACCTGCGGGCAGCAGGCCGTCGTCGCGGCGCAGAGAGAAATCAAGGTTGAGCGAGAGGTCGTGCCCTTCGCAGTCGGGCAGTACGAAACCGGGCAGCTGCAGCGTCTCCGTGGCTCCGGGCTGGACTGCAGGCACGTCGAGAGTGCCGCCAAAGGCCGTTTCTCCGTCCCGGACCAGCGTCCAGGAAAGACGGTAGCGGGAAAGGTCGATGAAGAAATTTTCGTTGTAAACGTTGATGCGTCCGGCCTCGATATCGGAGGGAGAAGCGCTGCAGATGATAGAACGGTACTGGTAACGAACCTCCTCTGCGCCAGGATGCAGCGAGCGGTCGGCGGCCACCAGTCCGTTGCAGTTGAAGGACTCGTCGCTTGCGTCGTAAGTGTTGAAATCTCCTCCGAAGACATAAATACTCGAAGGCTTTTCCTGCAGACGGGAGCCTGCTCCGTGAGAAGCGTCAACCCTCCCCTGCGCGGGGTCGTATGGCCAGCGGAGCGCCTGGTCGGCGAAGTCCCAGATGCATCCTCCCTGGTATGAAGGGTATTTGCGCACGAGGTCCCAGTACTCCTTGAAGCCTCCGAGCGAATTCCCCATCGCATGGGCGTACTCACACTGTATCAGCGGCTTGGAAGGAGAATTCACGCAGTATTCCTCGCACTCGCGGTAGTCGGCGTACATAGGGCAGAAGAGGTCGGTGTGAGCCTTTTTCTCCGCCCGCTCGTACTGCACGGGGCGGGTGGGGTCGAAGCTCCTTGTCCAGGCATAGGTCTTCTTGAAATTAGGGCCGTCTCCCGCCTCGTTGCCAAGACTCCAGATGATGACGCTCGGGTGGTTGCGGTCGCGCAGCACCATCCTCTGCATACGCTCCATATGCGCTGCTTCGAAAACGGGATTGGCGCCAAGTGTGCGGGGGCCGTAGCCCATACCGTGCGACTCGATATCCGCCTCGTCTATGACATACAGGCCGTAACGGTCGCACAGCTCGTACCAGAAGGGGTCGTTGGGATAGTGGCAGGTGCGCACGGTATTGATATTCAACTCCTTCATAAGGCGCACGTCGCGCAGCATCTCTTCGCGGCTCACTACATATCCCCCCTCGGGGCTGATTTCGTGGCGGTTCACGCCCTTGATAAGCACGGGCTTTCCGTTCACGAGAAGCCGGGCGTCCTTTACCTCGACGCTCCTGAAGCCGAAGTCGACGAAAGCCGTCTCCAGAACCTTCTGCCCCGCCATAGACTTGACTACGAGAGTATAAAGTACCGGAGTCTCGGCACTCCAGAGCCTGGGAGACGCCACCTGCGTCTTCCATTCGCAGGCATCCCCTGCCAGGTTACGGTAGGCGCTGATTCTGCGCCCGTCGGGGCAGATAATCTCGAAGCCCGCCCTGTCGGCCCCGGGCTGCGTCTTCAGCGAAGCCGAGAAATTGCCGAACATATCGGCAGTTACGTGTATATCGTCGATGGAGCCTGCCTTCTGGAAGTCAATCTTTACGCCACGGGCTATTCCGGCAAGGCGCCAGAAGTCCTGGCACTCGAGGTAAGTCCCGTCGCACCAGCGCATTATCTCAAGAGCGATTACGTTGTCGCCGGATTTGAGGAACGGGCTTATGTCAAAGGCCGCCTCAAGCTTGCTGTCTTCGCTGTAGCCGGCTTCGGAGCCGTTGACCCACACGCGGACGTTCGAAGTGGCGCTGCCTATACGAAGGACAGCCCTCTGCCCGAGCTCCGCCTTGCTGATGCTGAAATGACGGCGGTATCTTCCCGTATGGTTCTTCTCCAGCGGGACGAAAGGAGGGTTGTTCTCGAAATGCCCCGTCCAGGGATAGCCGTGATTTACATATATAGGGTCGCCGTATCCGTTCAGTTCCCACAGGCCTGGCACCGGCATCTTGCCCCACTTGGCGTCGTCGTATCCGGGCTGCACGAAGTCGCGGGAGGCTTCGGGGTCGAAATCTTCAGTCCAGCTGAATTTCCATTCTCCGTCAAGGCTGCGGGAGCTGCGGTCGGTAAGGAAGCTTGCCGTCATCGGAAGCCTGTTCTTCTGTACTATGGCAGGGTCCTGCCAGTCGGCAAGGGCCTGAACGGACTGTGCGCCTGCCTGGAGGCAAATGGGGAGAAGGACGGAAAGGGCAGTGAGTTTCAGTGTTTTCATTGCGGTAATGATTGCAGCAGGCATTCCTTTTCGACGTCGGTAAGGAATTCCGCTTCGATTGGTATGTAGAAAAGACGTGTTTTCAGTTCCTGAGACATCCCGCCGAGAGCTTCCAGCCTGCGGGCGTCTTTTTCGGTAGTGGCCACCAGAGCCGTGGGATGCTTCTTCATAAGAGCTTCTATCTTGCCGAGGTCGGATAGCCTGAATTCGTGATGGTCGGGGAAACGCAGGCGCCCTACGATGGTGTAACTGCCGGAAAGCTGGTCGTAGAGAGGCGTGTCGTCGGCTATTCCTGTAAAGAGTATGAGCTTGCCGGAGTAGAGATAGCGGCTGTCGGCGCTCTCGAAGACGGGCATTCCGCGCTTGTAGGCTATGGTGGAGAAAAGCAGCTTCAGCGTGCGGCCCTTGCGCGTGGCGGTGCAGGCGGAAGGGTCGTAGTTTTCGAACCCGAGGCGAGTTGCAAACTCAGCCTTGTCTTCATCGTCCAGGCCGCCGGGGCATTTGCTGACTATTATTATATCTGCGTCATACAGCCTTGAGGGGAGGTCGCGCAGGCGCCCGAATGGGAGCAGGGTGTCTTCAGTGACCGGCCGGTGGTATGAGGTGAGTACGATATTCAGGGTGGCTGAAAGTTTCCTGTACTGGAAGGCGTCGTCCAGAAGGATTATGTAGGCCGGAGGGAAATCGGGGGAGACGCACTTTTTGCGGCCTTTGGCTTCGAGAGCGAGGGCAGGATTGCAGAGAATCCTGCATCCATGTACACGGTCTTTGTCGACGGCTACGGTTACCGAGGGGAAGTTGCGCTTTATCTGGAGGGGCTCGTCGCCGCAGAAGGCGGCGGTGCCGTCGGTCGTTACCTGCTGGAAGCCTCTGGAACGGCGTCCGTATCCCCTTGAAAGCACGGCGAGGTTGCTCCCGCCCCAGCGGGAAGTCTGCCCAAGGAGCCTCAGGAGCAGCTCGGTATGTGGGGTCTTGCCCGTCCCGCCTACGGTGACGTTGCCTACGCAAATCGTGGGCACAGGCGCCTTGACGCTGCGGCGGCCCTTTGCATAGCGGGCGTTGCGGATGGCCAGTATCAGTCTATATATCATACACATTCGATGAATCCGGACGGGCGTCGGCCCAGTTGGAAGCTATGTAGTCGAGGGTTGCGTTGATTTCAGCGGGGTCGTCGGAGGTGACGAGTTTCATACGGGTGGCCTTGAAATCGGGCAAGCCCTTGAAGTAGCAGCTCAGATGGCGGCGCATCTCATAGACGCCGCGTTTTTCGCCCTTGTACTGCAGCGAGAGGGCCAGGTGCCGCTTTGCCAGGGCGACGCGGCTCGCGACGTCCAGGGGAGGAAGAAGCTCTCCGGTGTCGAGGTAGTGCCTTATTTCCCTGAAAATCCACGGATGACCGAAAGCGGCCCGGCCGAGCATTATTGCATCCACCCCGTAACGGTCGAAGGCCTCCTTGGCCGTAGGGCCGTCGACTATGTCGCCGTTGCCTATAATGGGGATGCGGATGCGGGGATTATTCTTCACCTCGCCTATGAGAGTCCAGTCGGCCTTGCCGCGATACATCTGGCAGCGGGTCCTGCCGTGAATGGTAAGTGCCTGGATACCTGCGTCCTGAAGGCGCTCGGCGAGCTCGGGGATGATTTTGGAGTTCTCATCCCAGCCAAGGCGCGTCTTTACCGTGACCGGCTTTTTTACGGCTTCTACGACTGCTTTGGTTATGGCCACCATCTTGTCAGGCTCGCGCATCATCCCGCTCCCGGCGCCGCGGCCGGCTATTTTCGAGACCGGACAGCCGAAGTTTATGTCGATTACGTCAGCTCCGTGCCCGCCCGCTATTTCAGCGGCACTGTCGGCCATCCTGGCGGCTTCGACCATCGATTCGGGGATGTGCCCGTATATCTGGATGCCCACGGGAGCCTCCTCTTCGAGAGTATGCATTTTGGCAAGGGCCTTGGCCGCGTCGCGTATCAGGCCGTCGGAAGGAATGAATTCGGTGTACACCATCGCCGCCCCCTGCTCCTTGCACAGAATCCTGAACGAGAGGTCGGTAACGTCCTCCATCGGCGCCAGGAAAACGGGTTTTTCACCAAAATTCAAATCTCCTATCTTCATATTGCACAAAATTAAAAAATATTTGCGAACTTTGCAGCGGCGGAAAAATCCGCCACCCTCAACAGGTGAGTTGTCCGAGTGGTTGAAGGAGCCTGCCTCGAAAACAGGTGTACGTGTGA